>JASMLG010000044.1 GCA_030748805.1 Phycisphaerales bacterium
AAGTTCAGCATCATGCAATCGGTTGTTGTCGCTTCAATTTCAACACCCGTCTTATCCATCGATAAACACTCAAAGCCAAGTGCTTCAAGTTCTTCTTTAAGATACGGCGCCAAACTTGGGGCACAGGTCACTCTGGTTTTACGTTTTTTCTCTAATTGTGTCATTCGCTCTTTCTCGCATTTGCCATAAACTTGCGATGGTCAAAACCACCATCAGCGAGATGACCAAGTATTTTATATTCGAAGTACCCCTTACCCCAAGTCCAAGGCATAAACCACTTTGCTTCTGAGACATGCCTCCGAACCACTTTCGCCCACGTATCACGAGCGTTCAAATCACACTTTTCGCCGCACTTGGGGCACGTCTTAAAATGCAACGCCGCAAGAATATGATCACCACTATAAAACGGTCCACACAAAAACAAACAATCATGCTGGGCGTACGTCAGCCATTTCCCTTTTTTAGGCATAGATGCCTATTATAGTTGAGGTGCCATCCAAACAGGTAATCTTGAAAGGGTTGTGTCATTTAGCAAAGATTCTGATAATGGCATTCCCCACATTTTATAAAACGGACGCAAATCATGGTTCGTAGATAAAGATAATCGTCGTACCCACTCGTCCATCTTTGCTTGGTTATCGGTTGGTCGCTGACTTGCAGGCATTGCTTCGTATTCTTTAAAAACTCTCGTCATTGAATCCCAACCAAACTCTTTTTGAAGTTGGGCATAAGAAACCAGAGCAATCCCAGGACTCGATTTCCACTTTGCAAAATCAGCGCCTTCTTCTAGATATTTTTTTGCAGAAGCGCGCTGTCTCTTAAGCCACCCATTCTCCCACGGTTCAATACCACAAAGCACTTCACCTGCATGCAGTGAAAACAAATTGCATGTCACTTCACCAGTACCTGCAAATGTCCACCATCCTCGCTGCAGATTATGACCAAGTTCATGAAAATGTCCCCAACTTCCTCGCTTTTTCAAATCCTGTACATCAACAACCCTTGCAAGTTTTCCGTTCTTCGGTGTAGCAACATCAACACCAGTCATAATTGGATATCCACTATGCATGTAACCAGCAGAAATTTGCTGGTCAGCAACAAATCGTTCTGGTCGAGTTACGGTGTCGACCCCAGCAAGTTCGCAATGTGAACTTACGACTTTGTCCCAAAACTTTGCAACTTCTTCTGGGTTGTCGAGATTACGAACCGCTGAAGAAGGCACACTTAAAATCATGTTATGCCCTTTTATCTCCGCCCATGGCGCAGGGTTTTTGCGTTCCGCGAACCAATCCGTCTCAGTATCATCAAGATCAAACAGCGGCGCTTCAATAACACCTGTTATCGAAACTTCTACATCGATAGCGTTCTTGTTCGACTCAAAGTAAATTAGCCCGCCCCATGGAGTTGCAACGTCCATTTGATTGCGCAGAGGAACAAAGTGTGTTATTTCTGGCCATCTTGTCCATGAATCCTTATGCCAGAGTTTATCTTTGTGGCAGCCAATCCGAATTGACCAGTCACTTGGATCACCTTCCAATACTAGCAATGTAAGCTTCTCGCCAGGACACAAGTACAAGCCAGTAGATTGCCACCCACGAACTGAACTATCAAGATTAAGTTGTTCACTGCCACGCAGAATAGTTTTGTCAACCGTTCCAGGGAACGCCTCACTCCCGTTCGCTGCTACAACATCATTGGCAGGCAAGTCCTTCCACTCAGAGGAAAAGTTTGTTACGAATAAGCGTCTTCGTACATCGTCTGTTTTCACAGGCGATTGTTTCGAAGGTCCTTGCAATCCATCGCTCTGGATAACTTCATTTACTTTCTTCCTAAACGAAGGGGAAACTTGCGCAGCATATTGCAAAGCGCCTGAGCCAACTGGTGAACAGGGTTCTCCAGAAGCAATTTTGTTCAATGCAAAACCCGCATTTGTTTCAGGTGAAATTTCACCAAGTTGAAACTCGCCACCATTTCCCTTGGCATAATTCCCACCATACTGCATCCCCAACTTTGCCATCACTCTATTTTGTGAAAGTTCCGTTTGCAAATTTTTACCAGTCACTTGCACCCATCCCCACGGACACGCGCTTGCTATTACACCCCCACCGCTTTCAATCCATTTGAGTAATTTAGTTTCATTTTCTGAAGACAACTGCAAGTTCTGCCCCCACATTAGAATGTCTACTTCGTCCCAGTTTTTTGTGTTATTTTTTAATGTACCAATGCGTGGCGATTCTTTTTGCGAAACCCACTGTGCAACTTGGTTCATAAAAGGAATAGCAGTTCCATCTTTAACACCTGAAACATACGATCCATGTGCAATTGCGAAAAATCTTCCGTCACCATAGGTCGCCGCAACTGCAATTGGTTGCGATTTGTTTTTTCCAACAACAACTGGAAACGCTTCTTCGCCCCAAACTGCCATTGTTCCGGGTGTTCCAAGGACAGGTATCGAATCTACACCATCCACCATTGCTGAGGGAGGGATTATGAGTGCACAAATAAGAATGATAAGAGTATGCATTATTTTTCTTCGAGTTGATTATCAAGATCATCTTCTAAAGTTTTTGCACTTGAAGAAAATGCAGCCCCGAAACATATTCCCAGTCCAGTTCCAATCGCAACCCAAAATCCGATATCACCAGTGATAGAACCGACGATTACGCCAAACGACGAACCGAAAACTAGACCGAGTCCAACATTGCTCGAGTCGCTTCCACACTTTTCAGGATTAAACTGTTTCTTGATCATCGCTTGCATTGTCATTTTGGTTTCCATCACCGCAACATGATGACGTACGGGTTACACCGAGCACCAATCCCACTGCCACGCCAACGCCAACCCATAAACCAATGTTGTCAGAAAAATAGCCAACTATAAAACCAAGTACCGCCCCACCAAGAATCCAAGGTGCTGGGCAGGAACCTCCGTTTGTTTTGCATGATTTTGACATGACTTATTTATACCATAAACAAAAAAAGACCTTGGCATCTACCAAGGTCTTTCTAGAGCCGCCGGTGGGACTTGAACCCGCAACCTCAAGATTACAAATCTAGCGCTCTACCAGTTGAGCTACGGCGGCATTGTGGTTTAGTAGCATGCTATCGCTTGCTCGCAAACCACGAGGCGGGTAGGATACCAAATTCAAGTGAATAGGGCGAGTACCCAAGTGGACAAAGGGGGCAGACTGTAAATCTGCTGGCGTACGCCTTCACAGGTTCGAATCCTGTCTCGCCCATAATAAAAATAAGCCCAGACAAGTTCTGGGCTTATTTTTATTATGGAAAGTCGCTCGTTACACTCGCGCCTTTGGGAATTACCCTCCAGCATATCGAAAGAGCGAAACGCCCATTCAATATGCTGGAAAATAATTCCCACGAGACCGATTCGGCGGCGCCAAATGCGAAGCATTTGTCGGCGGCAAACCCTGTCTCACCCAGCGAGTAATACCTATATGTTAAAGTTGAATTACTGTAATTTGAAACACTACACATCCTTTGAGAATGCCTGATGTTTCAAATTGATGCATAATATGTAGTGATGAACGAAGTTGTTGAAAAATTTGCAGAAGCGCTTGACAAAAATGAGTTTGAAGTTGTAGCGTCACTTTTGAGCGCCAATTGTGAATATTTCATTTCAGGTAAATTGATTACTGGGGCAGAACAAATTGTTAATTCTTACAAATCTGCTGATTCTTGGGCACAAAAAACATTCGATTCTGTTGAGTACGAAAGTGTTGTAGATGGAAATCAAGTTACTTTTATAGACCACATTTCTCATAAAGGTTATGCTCATACCCATCGTTGCGTACAAGTAATTTGCTTAGACAATGACAATCTCATCTTTAAAATTGAACACCACGAACTTGACGGAGAAAAAGAATTAGTTGATGAATTTTTTACAAAAGTGGGCGTTTCCCGAAGAGAGGAAACACAGTGATGTTTTCCAGCGGAGCACAATATGGCTTGTGCTCATTGAACTTTTGAGTGATGTCGTTGAATCGCAATTGAAATAAGCGTAATGTCGGCAGGTGTAATTCCTGCAAGGCGGGATGCTTGGCCGAGTGTCGTTGGTTTAAATTCGTTCAATACATCGATTGCTTCATTGCGCAATCCACTGATTTCTGAGGGGTCAAGTTCCGGGGGAATTTTTCGGTTTTCGGTTTTTGCTTGCCGTTTGATTTCTGCTTGCTGGCGAACTATGTAG
>JASMLG010000045.1 GCA_030748805.1 Phycisphaerales bacterium
GGTGATGGGGTTAGATAGATTTATTTTTTGCATCTTTATTTCCAAGATGTTTGAGGTGTATACAGAATCATATTGCATGGCAGGAAGAGTACGCAAGCGTTGCAGTAGGTAGCGGACATAGGGGTAAATGGGTGGAAACTACGAACAGACCAAATGATGTATTGCCTGTAGGTGCAAGTAGTTGCGAGAATGTAACTACTTGCTGCAACTCGACTAATGGGCCATACAGGACTCGAACCTGTGACTTCTTCGGTGTAAACGAAGCGCTCTAGCCAACTGAGCTAATGGCCCATGTTTTTCAGACCTTAGATTCTTCGATTTGCTTTTGGAAATAGCAGTTGCTGATTTCTGAGGTCAAATTTCTGAGGTCTAATTTCCGGTGCCAATTTCCGGGGTAAATTACGGAGGGGCATAAGGTCTGAAGGGCTCTATTGTACCACTTTCTTCGCTGTAGAGCAGAGCGCGATGCATGCCAAGTCGAGATGCTTCTGGCGTATCTATAAGATTTGTAGAATCGTTTGCTCCCATCTGCAAGAGCACTCTAATATCAAATTCTCTTAGCGTTTGACGGTCGAATGATCGATTCAGATTTGCAAGTGTGTCGGTAGAGATAATCACATGCATACCAAGGGTTGACCCCTCTTTTAATAATTCGGCAAAAATTTGAGCAGGGGTTTTTGGTTTATCTTCATCGCCCATAGAAAAACCATAATCATCTTCGTCACGTCTTAGTGACCTAAATCTATGAAGTGCATTAATTACAAAAAACATAGTTGGGGAATTTTCTGATCCATTTTCAAGACGAATTTGCAACTCCTCATTTACTTTAGACATTGCATCGACAATTTCTCTTGTTCCAATTTTATTGACGGTGTTTCTCATGGACTTGGCCACATTTGGTAGAAGTGGTGCATGAGTTGAATCAGCTGGTGTCCCATCTAGAAGAATAAATTTTACTGACTCGTCTTCGTTTGGTGTTAGTTGTTTGTCAAGAGACAAAAGTGAATTTGCAATCATTCCAGAAGTAGTTTCATCTTGTTGCCCAACGATTAAGAGATTGCTCCCTGTTGCTTGACGGAAAGTTGCTGATGTATCTTCCTTAATTGCCATTGCGCCACCAAGCCACGCTTTAACTGACACAGGTTTGACACTTTCTTTAGTTGACTGGTATGCGGAATTGGATTGGAGATGAAGTGGTTTGTTCCCTTCGTAAACAACCATTTCTCTTTTTTGACCATTATCTCTTTGATTTAAGTTTTCAAGTAGAACTTCTCTCTCATTGTCGTCTAGCCAGACAACTTGGAATGGACTGTTCCCCTCGACATTTCCAGCTGCATCGTTGTAAATTGCCTCACCTGGTCTTGAAAGAAGTCGTGCGGCTGCATTATCCTCATTAAGAATAATGTAACTATCTTGTTCTGAACATTGCAAGGCAATGCGTACTGCCATCTGACCCATTGTTGATCGGCTTAATGTGTACGCGCCGTCAAGTGTTTGAGAACCCATGATTGCATGAATACCAAAAGCACGACCTTGTCTGACAAGACGATCAAGAAGAAGATTTGCTTCTTGTGCAACTTTGTCATCATCAATGAAGAACTCTTGGAATTCATCAATGATTAGTAAGATTCTTGGCATAGGATCTTGGCATTTTTCTCTGAAGCCAGCAATGTCTTGAACACCTAATTCACGGAACAATTCTCCTCTTCGCTTAAGCTCTGAATCAATTTTTTGCAGAACGCTAATGCCAAATTCTCTGTCGCTTTCTACAGCAACAACTCTTGCATGAGGCAATTTGTTAGTTGCATACGTCTTAAATTCAACCCCTTTCTTAAAGTCAACTAAGTAAAATTCGATTTCTTCAGGCCTATACCAAAGTGCAAGATTTGTAATTAATACGTGTAACAAGGTGGACTTACCGGAACCGGTCTTGCCAGCAATTAGTGCGTGTTGTGCTGTTCCTCTTCCAAGTGTTAGATTTTGCATTTTTGTTGCACCAGATCGTCCTAGTGGTACAACAATTTTTTGTGAAGTGTTTTTAGACCAAAAGCTGTCTTTCTTTGGTGCAATCACACTAAAAGGAACCTCAACCCTGTGTGTGTCTTCAGCAGTGTCTCCAACTCTTTTGACAATAATCGTAGTAGTGTTTTCATCAGGAGGATCTTCCAAGAGGAGTGGTAGATCTGAGAGTTCCTCTGAATCTATTTTGAAAGTACCGTCATCTTCAACAAAGCGTATTGGGATTCTTTTTAATGTGTCGTCATCTATTCCGTTTGGTAATGCTATTGAAGAATCGCGATGAATAATCACATGTACACCACAACGTTCGCCACTAGTAATAATACTTGACAATCGTTTTGCTGCATTGTCTGAAAAGTTGTTTGGCAAATCGGCTATAACAAGGAATCGATATGGTTCTGCAATCTCGCCTGCCTGTTCGTTGTAGGCATCGATAGATTCAAATTCGTTTCGT
This sequence comes from Phycisphaerales bacterium, assembly GCA_030748805.1. Next base: position 2,474 of record JASMLG010000045.1, read on the forward strand.
AAATATTTTTGAATCACCGTTTCCATGTGTTCAGTGAGTCGTGCAAGTTGTGTTTCGATATGTTTTGGTTCGGTCCAAGCACGGTCTAACAGTTGAGATTCCTCATAGTCAGCAAGATGTAAGACGCCAGCAAAACTCTGACCTAGTCCAATTGGATCAAGAAGGGTGAACTTGGCTTTACCTGGTGGAATTGAAGTAAGAACCCTTAGCATTGCGTTTTGTAAAAAACGGATACTTTTTACTCTGTTTTTACCTGAAGATGAAATTAATAGAGACGCATCGCTCGGCAAGCTTGAGCAGATTGGCAAAGCAAGTTCTTCGCTGCCGTGAAGTTTGTAAGCGCTGCCACTTGGCAAATCGCCAGCAATTTTGGAGAAATCAACTATGAATTTGCCAACCGGGATGTGTCTGAATGCAACTGTACATGGTTCCCATTTTGACCATTTTGTATCCCAAGATGGATGGTCTAAGTTATTTGAAGCATTTTGTTCGTCTACGTCTGTCCTAAAAGAAGTCAACTCCTTGTCCCAGCGATTGACAAGTTCATCTCTTGTACTTTTTTCATCTTCATTAATTGATTTAATTGTCTTTTTGTATGTTGACTCAATACGTTTGTTTTCTTCTTTTTCATCATTGTCGATTTGAGTCATAGATGTTCTGAAAGTGATTTCGGAATCGTCTAAATCTTGTTGGAGTTTTGCTGTTAGTTTTTTTGCGACCGTCTTAAATCTAGTTTTTTCTTTATCTATATCTTTTTTGTAAAGCCGCTCTACTTCTGCAAGCCGTGGTTTATATTTGTCTTCGGCTTTCTTAATCTCAGAATCGCGAGTTGAGATTAACTTTTTTTCCTTTGCTCTTCTTTTTGCTTCAATTGTTTCCAAAGAGGAATTGTATGATTTTCTCGCAGATGAAACGTTATGCACGAACTCCGAAAGTTTATTGCGCACAGAATTTCTGCCGGAAACGAACGTAACCCTTAGCGAAAGAATAGAAATGCACATGGCACCAATCGGAATTACAAACAAAGGAATAGATGGTGCCCATCCATAATATGTACCAGAAGTAAATGTTGCAGCAACCGTTACTATGAAGACAATAACTGCTGGTTTGATTCCGACAAACCACCTAGCCTTGGGATCAGACTTAATTGCTTCAAGAGCGTTTCTTGCACCAGCAACATAATCAGCCATGGATTTTGTGTCTTCTGCTGTACCACCATCAGCGTTTGACTCTTGGGATTGTCTAAGACGTGAAAGTGCTTTTGGCGCTTCTTCGCAAAGTTCATCTAAAACTTCTTGTGTTTCTGATAATTCTTCACGTGCTTCACTTGCTTTCTCTCTAGGTTTAGAGACAGCGCCCTCAAAAACTGACTCTGCTAACCAAATGGCCTCATTTAATTTAGTTTCTGTCCTTTCGATTAAGTCCTCAGCCCTTGTCTTAATTACATTTACGTGCTCTTCATGTTTTTCTTTTAGGACTATTGGCTCAAGAGTGCGTCTTTGGTCTACATCCTCGACAACCTTTTCTTTTTTATCTTTTGCTTGATCTCTGGCACTGGCATATTTGTCTTCACATGATTGCAAGTCAGCAGTGCGTTTTCTTTCAGCAGAATTACGGCTGTTTGTAATACGTTCACGCAATGCATCCTCACCGGAAGAGGTTTCTCGTATGAGAGACCTAATTGTTTGAGTTTGTATTTTTTGTTTTTGTATTAACGTTCTAGTCATGGAAGTGTCATTATTAATTATCGCAATGTACAGTGTATTCTTAAGAGCAGTCGTTATTTGCCCTAATAATAACCTCACTTATGGCTTCCATGGCACCAATTGCCATATTCACAGATGTGACAAGTGGTTCGATATGCTTGTTCTCTATTCGCTTACTTACTGGGTCGTTCCAATATTCATTCGCTTGATCCCAATGTTGCATCAATATCTTTGTCGCCTTTGTCAGTTGGGCTGTCGCTGTCTGCATGCTCATTGTCTGTGTCCTCTTTTATATCATCGCCGCTTCTTGCGATGGATTCAAGTTTTGTTTCTGTGGTAGGGCTTTCATCAAGACCTGGAGCCGATGTTGAAATGTACTTTTCAAGTGAATCAATAGAATTAGATAGAATGACTACTGCTTTATGTAAATTGCCGTCGAGAGAAGAGCTTAGTGGCGCCATAGCACCCTTATATTCACTCAATGCGTGTTCAAATTCTCTAGACCAATATTTGGTTTTTTTAATTTTATGAATTGTGTGTTTGACTTCATCTTCTCTTTTTTTAACTAGTCGAACTTCGTCAACCGGACCTCTTGGATTATCCGGTTGAGATATTGTTGCTCTAAATAATTCACTCTTTGCTTGTGCAAGCCGTTCTTCTGCTTTTCGTTTCTCGCTTGCCCAATGCATTTGTTGTATTGACCCAAGCCACATTGTTGTTCTGTTTGCTTCAGAGTCGGCTGTAGAGATGGCTCGTTTCGCTTTATCAATATATTTTAGAAGAGCTGTGCGAAATTCTATTAGTGCTTCTAGTGATCTAACATTTGCTGATTGAGACATAGTTATTTTTGTTGTAAGTAGTCCTCAATCCGTTGTGCTTTTCTAAGTAAAAATGGGATTTGTTCATTTGTGACTTTAGCGAACTTGTTGATAGATTTTATTGTGGTATCGAATTCTTCTTCAAACTTACGTTGCTCTTGGTCTCGCCAGCTTTGAGAAAGAGAACTCATTCTTGATCTCATAAGTTGAATTTGATGTGTCAAATCATCATTAAACCGCTTTAGGTCATGGGCGAAACGACGGATTTCTTCTGGGTCTGCAATTGCTTTTGCCATAATAAAGTTTCCTTAATGTAAGGATACACTCATGGGGTATAAATGTCGCGGTTTTATGCCTTTTCAGGGCAATAACAAGCAAAAAATACTCTATTGTCTAGGTTCTAGAGTGAGAATCACATTTATTCACAGTAGGTCTGCCTACCGAATAATAATTAATCCCAAGTTCTTCCATTTGAGTTTGTGAGTAAATATTACGCCCATCAAAAATGACGTAATCGTTCATCATTCCTTTTAACTTCACAAAATCAGGTGACTGAAACTCTTGCCATTCAGTACAAATGACAAGAGCATCCGATTTTTCCAATGCAGAATACATGTCATCAGATATGGTGATTGCTGGAACTTCCATGGCGAAGTTAGATGAACCCTCAGGGTCGTAGCCAACTACTTTCGCGCCTGCATCTAATAGTTTCTTCGCAATATCGATTGATGGAGCATCTCGAACATCATCTGTACGTGGTTTAAAAGACAGCCCCCACATTGTGATAGTTTTGCCCTCTAGATTTCCATTAAAATGATCAATTATTCTTCCTGAGAACCAGTCACGTTGTCTTTGGTTAATCTCGTGAACAGCAGTGTTTAAAAGGCAGGGAGCGTTTGTATTTTCACCCATTTCAACTACTGCTAGCGTGTCTTTAGGGAAACATGAACCGCCATAACCGATTCCTGGCTTAAAAAACTCAGTTCCGATTCTGCTATCAGCACACATTCCTGTTCTTACATTTTCAATATTTGCGCCATTTCTCTCACAAAGTGATGCAATTTCATTTATGAAACTTATTTTGCATGCAAGCATTGCATTGCTTGCGTATTTGATCATTTCTGATGACTCAATATCGAAAAATAGTATTGGTCTTCCTTGACCAACAAAAGGAGAGTAAAGTTTTTCTAAAAGTCGTCTGGCGTTGTCGTCTTCTACTCCACATACAACTCTATCTGGTCTCATAAAGTCATCAAGAGCGTTTCCTTCTCTAAGGAATTCGGGGTTATTTGCAATTGAGAAATTGCCTTCAATCGAGGACTCAATCTGTTTAGTTGTACCAACTGGAACAGTAGATTTTAGAATAACAACAGGCTGTTTTTCGCAGTTATGGATATGGTTTGAAATGTCACCTGCAACTTGGTAAATATGAGATAAGTCGCAGTTCCCATGGTTGTCTGTTGGAGTTCCAACGCAGATAAATATCGCGTTAGAAAATTCATAAGCGTCCTTTTGGTTGGATGTAAAACTTAGACGTCCTGCCTCGATAGACCTTGACATTAATTCAGAAAGTCCGGGTTCATAAAAAGGTGCAATGCCTTTGTTGAGTGTATCAATCTTGTTTGGATCAACATCAAGGCATGTAACATTGTTGCCAGAATTAGCAAAACATGTTCCTGTGACAAGCCCAACGTATCCAGTTCCAACGATTGTGATATTCATATACCCATTGTACTTTGTTCTAAGTTAAGGAGATACTGTTTTCTCATCAGTTCCGTACTGTTTTGATTAGTTGATCCAGAATACCCATGTAATGAACCAGTAGATGAGATAACTCGGTGACAAGGGGTAATTATTGTAAGTGGATTGTTCCTCATGGCTTGCCCAGCAGCACGCATTGCTTTTGGAGATCCAGCACGCTTGGCAAGTTCCTTGTAAGAAATTGTTTTTCCGTATGGTATTTCTCTGCACACTTGCCAACACTTTTCAACAAATGGAGTTGAGCAAGGCAATGGAGCATCAAATTTTTTTATTTTCTTGCCCTCAAAATAATCGGTTAATTGCTTGGATAATTTTTTTGAAGGTTCTTTTTCAACATTGTGTTTCCCAAAATCACAAATAAGAAACCCGTCTTTATAGCCAAGAGTTATTGTTCCAATTTTGGTCTCTAAAATCATTTGATAAATACGAAATCAGCTACAAGAGGTAGGTGGTCCGAGAGTTCTGCAGTATCCTCTACGCTCAGGTTTTTGTTATTTAATGTATTTGTATCAAGGTCAGCTGTGTCAAGGACAAAACAGTTGACAACTTTTAGAGTTTTGGGCGAATACAACATCCAGTCCAATCTTCCGGGAGTAAATGAACTTGTTACATCAGACCAAGTAGCGTTTAGTAACCCATCAGGTTGATAGGCGTTAACAACTGCTAATTCATCTGTTTTGACAATATCAATTGGTTCAGTTGTGCCAACAAGGTTCCAATCCCCTGCAACAATTAGGTGTGTAGGATTTTGATTCTCAATCGAAGTTTTTATTTTTTTTGCTTCTTCTACTCTTTGTTTTTCTGCGTCACTATCTGGTCCTCCACAACATCTCAAGTGCAAAGAATAGAAGTTTATTTTTTCTTCTTCTAACTCAGTAAAGCATGAAATGGCTTTTAAGTTTTCTATTGTGGAAACATTGCTTATGTTAAGAGAAGTTGCGATGGCTGATCTAAGTTGACGGTGACGTTTTGTGCCGTGAACAGGAGTCATTATTGCATGCCAAGTGCCTTCGAGTGACTCATTTAGGAATTCCTCAAATTCATCAACCGTATCATTGCTACCAAGTTCCTGTATGAGTAAAACATCAGGTTTAATAGCTCTTAATATTCGAGTTCCTCTTTCGATATCATCAAGGAGGTTGCCAAACTGGACATTCCAACTGACAACACGAAAATCTCCTTTTGTTACGCATGAAAAAGGTTTTTTTGGATTAGAATTTTGTTTGTTGACACGAAGTTCGAATTTCGTCGATGCCGTAGTTGGCGCAAAAACAACACCTGCTTCATAAGGTGAGATCCACTTATCATCTAATTTGCAGGAAACTCCATATCCCTTCCCCTTAGGTGAGAAGAAAACGGTGTAGTCGCCAATTTCTACTACTTTCTGTTCTGGCAATTGTTGTAAACATGACTTGGTTGTAACTTCGATAATTTTATAGATGTAGGATTCGTCTTCATGATGTAATTCTCCTTCAGCCCAGTCAGTGAAAGAACCATCAATTTGAATCGTCGAAAGTGTGATTATTAGGAGTGGAAGAAGCGTCATTGTGTGTAGAATACCATCATGAACAAGACAACAGAAACCACAATGCTTGACCCAATGTCTCTTGAATTATTGGCAATGCTTGATTCTGTAGATCCAGAAATCTCAAAAAGCATGTCAGATGAGGCAAATAGGCAACAAAACACACTTGAATTAATTGCTTCTGAAAACCATGTTTCACCTGCTGTTATGCACACAATGGGTTCATGGCTTACTAACAAATATGCAGAAGGATATCCAAGTAAAAGATATTACGGTGGTTGTGAACATCACGACAAAATTGAGGATTTAGCGAGGGAACGAGCAAAAAAATTGTTTGGTTGTAAATATGCGAACGTGCAACCTCATAGTGGAGCGAATGCGAACGTTGCAACGTTTATGGCATTGTGCAAGCCAGGTGATACTATTCTCTCTTTACCAATTAGTTCTGGTGGGCATTTGAGTCATGGCTTGAAGCCAAACTTTTCTGGCACCTTCTACAACATCGAAAGTTACGAATTAGATAGTGAAACCGAACAGTTAGATTACGACCATATTGCAAAGAGAGCAGAAGAAACGAAACCAAAAATGATTATTTGTGGGTACAGCGCATACTCAAGAACAATTGATTTTAAACGATTCAGAGAAATAGCAGATTCCGTAGGTGCATATTTGATGGCAGATATTGCTCACATTGCAGGATTAGTAGCTGGTAATCAACACCCCTCACCATTTCCACATGCCCATGTTGTAACAACTACTACTCACAAAACTCTTCGGGGTCCTCGAGGTGGTTTAATATTAAGTGATGACGAGGAAATTTCAAAACTTGTTGACAGAAAAGTATTCCCAGGAAGTCAAGGCGGTCCTCTTATGCACATTATTGCCGCCAAAGCGGTTGCATTTGGAGAAGCACTCAAACCATCATTCAATAATTATGCAGCAAATATAGTTGAGAATGCAAGTGCACTAGCAGACGCCCTCGTAAGCCATGGATATAGATTATGTAGCGGCGGAACAGATAATCATCTAATGCTTGTTGACTTGCGACCACGCGATGAAAATTTAACAGGAGCAGATGCAGAGGATTGGCTTGGTTCTGCAGGTATTGTTGTTAACAAGAATGGCATACCAAATGATCCTAGAAAACCTATGGTTACAAGTGGGCTTCGCCTTGGAACTGCTGCATTGACAACTCGCGGTTTGAACTCTAACGATATGAGAGAGGTTGCATTGATGATTGATAGAGTTCTATCTTCAGGTGGTGATGAGCAAACATGCAATGAAGTAAAGCAAGAGGTAGTTGAAATGTGCAACCGTTATCCACTTTATGGGCATTAATGTCAGAATCAGTTTTCAACATAGTGCTTTTATCTCCTCAGATTCCTAACAACACAGGCAATATTGGTCGAACCGCAATGGCAACCGGTTGTCGCCTGCACATTATTCATCCAATTGCATTTGATATGGATGAAAAGGCAGTTAGAAGAGCGGGGCTTGATTATTGGCACTTACTTGATTTAGTAGAACATGGGTCGTGGGATTCGTTTTTGGCATCAGAAAAACCAGATCGGATATGGCTCTACACTACAAAATCAACAAAACCACATTGGGAAATTACGTTTTCAAAAGGTGACTATTTGCTATTTGGAAGTGAACAGCATGGTGTTCCTCAAGAAGTACATGATTATGTTGGAGAGGACGCATCTCTGACTTTGCCGATGATTAACAACGCTCGAAGTTTGAACCTCGCAACTGCGGTTTGCGCCTCTGTTTATGAAGGAATCCGCCAACTAGCAATTAAATGAACGTGGGTTGCATAATCTATTTATTAGCAGGGGGTTACGGGCATTAACGTTGAATGTTGGGATTGGCTTAAACCATAGTTCGTTGTTATGCAAATTGTACTTGAGGAACATTAATTGCTACTGTTAAATTTCGACTAACACAGGTATCCACTGTGGTGTTATAGTCATAGATTCGGAAAGATATAAACCCTAGTTTTACAGATATAAACGGAGATAACAAGAGATGGCTAACTACACAACGAAAGATATTCGCAACATTGAATTAACCGGCCCAGCTGGTGCCGGAAAAACAACCCTAGTTGAAATAATGCTGCATGAGGCAGGGGTGATTGGTCATGTTGGTACAGTAGAAAAAGGGGATACCGTATGTGACTTTGACGAACTCGAAAAGGAATATACACATGGAATTGATAGTGCAGTTGTTCATTTTGATCATAACGGTGCTCATGTAAATATAATTGATATTCCTGGAAGTCCTGGTTTTTATGGTAAAGCAGTTGCGGCGTTACCTGCAGTTGAAACGCAAATTATTATGATTGATGCGAGTTCTGGTATTGATACGATGACTCGTCGGCTAGTTTCTGTTGGTCGTGAGCGCGACTTACCGCAAGTTATTTTAATAAACAAAATTGATCACGCTAAAGATCTTCCCGGTTTGCTTAAACAAATCCAAAGCACATTTGGAAGTGTTTGCCGCCCAGTAAACTTACCCGCAAATAACGGAACAGAAGTAATTGATTGTTTCAAAAATTCAACCGGTGAAAGTGATTTAGGTGATGTAGAAAGTTACCATACTGGAATTGTTGACCAAGTAGTAGAGATAGATGATGACTTGATGGAAACATATTTGGAGCAGGGTGAAGTTAGCCCAGAGCAATTACATGGTCCATTTGAGGCATCGCTTCGTCAACAACATCTGGTTCCAGTGATGTTTATGTCTGCTAAGAACAAAGTGGGAGTTAAGGAGTTCATGGATTTTATCGCTGAGCTTTGCCCTAACCCACTTGAAGGTAATCCAAGAACTTTTATTATTAATGAGGGAGATGCCCAAGAAGAATGGCATGCAGCTGATGATTGTGACAACTTAGTTGCACATGTCTTTAAGGTGTCTTCTGATCCCTATGTTGGAAAATTGTGTGTATTTAGAGTTCATCAAGGAGTCATAACTCCTAGCGTTCAACCACGCATTGGAGATAGCAAGAAGCCACTTCGTCTTGGACACGTTTTCAAGTTGCAAGGCAAAGATCATGTTGAGACGAAGGAAGTAATTTCTGGTGACATAGGCGCTGTAGCAAAAGTAGATGAATTGCACAATGGCAGTGTGATGCATGATGGTGCTATAAGTGAACAAATAAAAATTAAACCATTACCAATGCCAAAGCCAATGTATGGTTTAGCAATTGATGCTGCCAATCGTAATGCTGAAACGAAATTAGGCGAAGCACTTGCCAAATTGCAAATCGAGGATCCAACTTTGGAAGTTGATCGTGTTGCCGCAACCGGTGATTTGGTTTTGCGAGGTTTAGGAGACATTCATCTTCGTGTAAAACTACGTTTAATGAAGGATCGCTACGGGGTTGAAGTTGACACTAGGACTCCAAAAGTTGCTTACAAGGAGACAATCACAGCGAATGCTGAGGGACATCACCGTCATAAGAAGCAGTCAGGTGGCTCAGGTCAATTTGGTGAAGTTTATTTACGAGTTGAGCCGGCAGCCGGAGAAGAAGCGGAAGCGTCATCAGATGGTTTCGTGTTTGTTGACGATACATTTGGCGGATCAGTTCCTAAGCAATTTATGCCCGCAATAGAAAAAGGTGTTCGAGCAGTTATGTCTGATGGTGCAGTTGCGGGATACCCAATGTACAACATTAAGGTTACTGTTTACGATGGTAAGCATCACGCAGTTGATTCAAAAGAAATTGCATTTATGACTGCAGGTAAAAAGGCGTTTGTTGAGGCGGTTAAAAAGGCAAAACCAGTATTGCTAGAACCATTTGTAAAATTGCATATTTCAATACCTACAGATTTGATTGGAGATATTTCTTCAGATATATCAGGCCGTAGAGGTAGAATTCTTGGAACTGAGATGTTGCCGGGAGATCAAGCATTGCTTGAAGCAGAAGCACCATTAGCTGAAGTGATGAGTTATTCAAATCAGTTGAAATCAATTACTGCTGGAGCTGGATCATACGAAATGGAATATTCACACGATGAACGTACCCCATCAAATGTTCAACAAGAAGTAGTGAAGGCATTTAAGCCAGAAGAGGATGGCGACTAGAAGCCGTACAGTACAAAAGGATTGGTTTCTCGTTCTTTTCCAATAGTAGATGAAGGACCATGTCCAGGATGGATGTTCATTTCATCGGGCATTTTCATTAATACGTTTGTGATGGAATTGCGCAAATCCTCAACCTTGCTTGTAGGAAAATCATGTCTTCCGATTGATCCAGCGAACAAGGTGTCTCCAACAATTGCTTGATTCTCGTCGTTGTTAACGAAGCAGATGCTGCCAGGGCTATGTCCGGGAGTATGTATTACATTCCAAGTTGAATTGCCCAAAGTTAAAGAGTCCCCACCTTTTAACTCATTATCAGCCGGCTTGGCAGTAACTGGAACACCAGCAAACCCAGATAAGTTGAGTGTGGGATTCATGTTCCATTCAAATTCGACTGGATGACAGTAAACAGGGATTTTACAAATGGCATTTCTTAATTGATCTAATCCAGCAATGTGATCCGCGTGGCAGTGAGTTAATAAGATCTTCGTGGGTTCTAATTGTTCATCATTTACAAATTTGATTAGTGGCTCAGGAGAATATCCACAATCAATAATCCAACACTCACCATCCGAAGTAACTACATAGCAATTTGTCTGAAAATCGCCTAAAACAAATGGTGTGATTTTGATTGACATGGAAGGTGCTCCTTGGGTATACAATGCGAAAAGTGGAAGCATACTCAAAATGATCAAAAGAAGTATTCAAAAAATGGAATCAACAAAGATTGAAAATGAAGAAGTCAAGGGTGTTTCTATGAAATTGTTGATTGGAAGAGACGACAAAGCACCTAATTTTGCGATGAGACATTTCACAGTTGAGTGTGATGGTTTTACTCCAAAACATAAGCACCCATGGGAGCATGAAGTTCTTGTCTTATCAGGTAACGGTGAAGTTGAGTGCAATGGTGAGATGTCCGAAATAGTTGGAGGCGATAGTTTGTTGATACTTTCAAACGAACTGCATCAATTTCGAAATAATGGTAATGAACCTCTAGAATTTCTGTGCATTGTTCCAGTTGACTCAGATTGCGGCAAACAAGTTCCAGGTAGTTAGTATGAAAAATAGAAAAAAACTTACAGAATCGTGCTATGTTCTAACTCTGATTTCAGTAGTGATTATTTTATTGTCGCTCTTCAATAAGGATATATTTTGGATGCCATTATTTTGGGCATCGATTGTGACTATTGGACTGATTCTTGTTTCGTTTTGGATTTATGTGAGTTATGTGGATTTTTATTGCTTGGCTCTTCTCTCTGTTGGTGGTATTGTTTCATCGTCAGTTGTTTCTGACAATGAAGGTGTACTCTCCTCATCAATAATAGTTTTGGGACTTTCTGTTCTTGGATTAATGATTTATTCACGCTCAAATTACGCTGCAAGAGGAGATGACTCTTCCGGAGTGTCTCAATTGGACGAAATCCTTGAGTCTGTGCAGATGTCTGAAAACGCCAAGCGTGTTTTGTTTAGAGATCGCGAACTAAACTTGCTTAGGAGAACTGTTCAAGAGGATTTAACTAGAGGGGAGTTCCATTCAGCTCTAGTTTTGTGTGATCAAATGGCTAATGTCTTTGGTGCTGTCGAAGAAGCAGAAGAGTTAAGAACTAAAGTCCAAGATACCATTCATGAGCAACATGAACATAGAATCAAGAACGAAATAGGTCAACTTAATGCGCTTCTTGAAGTTCATAAATGGGTTGAAGCATATCAACTTGCTTCTAAATTACGAAGACTATTTCCAGAGTCACCGCTATTGCATGGGATAGAACAAAAGATAGCAGATGTACGAATGGAGTATCGCCATGGACTCGAAGAGCGTTTTCTTGTTGCTGCAAAGCAAGAAAATGTAGAACTTTCAATGAATCTACTCAGAGAACTTGATGGTTACTTAACCCCAGATGAGGCAAGGAAATTTAGAGATACTGCAACTGCAGTTATTACTACATATCGTGAATCTTTAAGTGCAAGGTTCAAGATGGCTGTAAGTGATCATAGGTGGCAGGAAGCAATTGAGTTCGGAATCGAAATAACAAAACAATTCCCAAATACGAAAATGGCCGAAGAAGTACAGTCGATGCTGGAAACAATCCGTGTAAGAGCCGATGAGGACGAAACAACTATATGAAGTGGCTATGTTTAATAATTGTTGGGTTTGCAGTTGGATGTGTATCTGATGATTTTAATAATATGGCAGAGAGTTTTTCGATTCCAACACCTAGGGAAGCAGCAGATATGGCAGAGAGGTGGGATAACCCAGAATTGTGCAGAAGGGGAATTATTTATCTCGCAAATTCCCCGTTTGGAGGTGCTCCTAGTTATTTGAATCAATACAGAGATTTTATTGGGGGAAAATATGTCCCGCCTGTAACACCTATTGTTAGAGCTGCTTCAATCAAGGCACTTGCAAGATTTGGTACTGGAGATGATGCGCTGATTATTGAGCCATGGTTAAGTAGGAATAATACTGATAGCGAGCAAGTCAGGCGTGCTGCAGCGATTGCATTGCAGCGTCTACATAATACAAAAGTTGTTTTTTCACTTTTAAGATCATTAGAAGATATTGATGAGAGTCCACAAGTTCGTTCTGCTGTAGCAACTGCACTGGGACAATACCCAGAGAGGAAAGTTTTTGATGGTCTAATTGCTGCTCTGATGTCAACTAATCTTTCAATTAACCTTTCAGCTGCTCAATCACTTCACAATCTAACTGGTCAGGTATTCGGGACTGACTGGGAAGAGTGGTATGAGTGGGGAGAACTGGTAAAAGAAGAGAACAATAATTTGTTCGCATTTCAATTAGAGTACAACTACCCGACTTATCAATATATAGATCGATGGTGGGATAAACTTATTTTTTGGGAATATAGAATACATGAGAAACCTGGGATTCCGGCTGGATTAGAGGATCCATCGGCGCGAACTACTTATGAAGAAGATGTTGAAACTTCTAAGTGACCAAGAATAATTCTCCAAAGTCAAATCAAGATGAACGGAGGAGAATTGCTGCTATGCAGCCATCGCCTGAGGATTTGCCTGAAGCGATTTCAGAGCCAGTTGGATCTATTCGAAGTGGCTCTTTAGCCGGAAAAACAATGTGGTCTGCGATTTGGTTTCTTGCTATTCCAATTTTAGTGCAGCAGATACTAGTTGCTTGTGTAGGCTTGGCTGACAAAATTTTCGCTGGCGCCCTACCAGATGAAGTTGTCTTACCTGCAATGGATGCAATTGGAATCGGATCGTATATCGGTTGGTTTATTGCAATTGCGGTTTCTGGGATTGGAATTGGTGCGCAAGCGCTAATATCAAGAGCAATGGGAAGTGGCAATACAAAGCTTGGTCACAAGGTTTTAGGTCAATCAATTGTTCTTGCTTTTTTTTGGGGAATCGTTGTTGGAATAGCACTTTGGTGGTTTGCAAAACCTCTTGGTGATTTATGCAATCTTTCAGAAGGTGCAAAAGAATACCTAATTCAATATATAAGAGTGTTAGCACTTGGGATGCCTGCGTGCAGTGTGATGACAACTGGATCAATGGCATTGCATGGAAGTGGAGACACTGTCAGACCTGCAGTTGTAACAGTAATAGTAAATATTGTCAACATTTTTGTATCTTGGTCATTGAGTGGAGCGAATGTTAGGTTAGGCGAATCCACTTTTATTAATCCTTTCACATGGGATTTACATGTTATTGGTATTGCAATCGGCACTGCAATTGCCTATTTAGTTGGTGCTCTACTGATTGTTCTAGTTTTACTAAAGGGTGTAAAAGACCTTAAACTTGATGTTAGAGATCTTGCGCCAGATTTTTCTTTATTTTGGCGAATCGCAAAAATTGGAATTCCCAATTTCTTTGAAGGCCTATCAATGTGGGCAGCAAATTTATTTGTTTTACAGTTTATTGGTCAGATTGCTGCGAGGATGGCAATTGAAATTGATGGAGATGAACCAGTTGTGCAAGGGTTGCAGGGCGCTCATGTAATAGGTGTGCAATGGGAGTCATTTAGTTTCTTGCCTGGTTTTGCAATTGGTGTAGCTGCAGGGACATTAACTGGACAGTATCTTGGCGCCAATAATGTTAAACAAGCAAGAAGAGCAATAGTCGCCTGCACTTTTTTAGCGATTTTGTTTATGGGAACTCTTGGTCTCGTCATGATGTTTGCAGGACATGGTTTGACATCTGTTATTTCAAATGAGCCAATCCACCTCGAACTTGTTCCGCAACTGTTATTTATCGCCGGAATAACACAGGTAGGATTTGCAGTAATGATGGTAATTCGTCAAGCGCTCAAAGGTGCAGGTGATACTTTTTGGACAATGATTATCACATCAGTATCAAGTTGGGGAATAAGAATTCCTGCTGCTTGGTTCCTTGGTGTTTACCTAAACATGGGACTTGTTGGAATATGGTATGCCCTATGTGGTGAAATGATTGTTAGAGCCATAATGTTCTATACAAGATTTAAGTTCGGTGGCTGGGTTCGAAGTATTTGAGATTGATACCTTGATCTTTCAAGGTTGCAACCCCATTCATAGTCCACTGAGAAGTTTTAGGTTTTATGATCCCACCGTCAGTCGATCGGCTAGAATTGATGGAAGACCCGCTCGATGTGTTTCTTCCTGAACACCTTCGATGTCATATTCAGTTCTGTAAAGCGTGAATTCCGCTTGAGCTTCAGGGCATGTGTATTCTAAAACTGCGAAACTTGCTCTAGGGTCAGAATCACGTGGCTGTCCAACCGAACCGGGATTGCACAAATATCGGTCTTCGGGAAAGAGTGTAATTGTTTCGCCTTCTGTTGGTATTTGGACTGTCACCTCACAACCATTTTCTGTTTCGTGAGCACGAAATATTGTGGGCAAATGGGTGTGCCCATGTAAACATATACCTTCGTCAAGTCCATCGAAAGCTTCTATGGCTTGGGACAAATCAGTGATATAAGTTGTGTCATGTAGTAGAGGAGTATCATGTACAAGCAATAATGAGTCACCTAAGCGTATGCGAGTTTTCATGTGGCTTATTGCGTGCTTATGAAATGGTCCAAGTTGCTCTCTTGTCCAATTTAAAGCTGCCAGTGCCGCATTATTAAAGTATTGTCCAAGATCAGGGTCAAGAACTGCCTCATCGTGATTTCCCTTTACTATCTCATGGCAATAACTTAGAACCAAATCCAAACATTTTGTAGGAGCAGGTCCGTATCCCACAATATCTCCAAGGCAAATAATTCTATCTACATCTATCTCACCTAGACGATCATAGACCGCGCGCAATGCGTGAGCGTTACCATGAATATCAGAAATGATTCCATATCTAGGCATAATAAAGTTTGTCAATCTGTTTCAGTTGAGTCCTCAGTTGTTTCCTTGGTTGACTGGGAAGCAAGATAAGATTGTATTTTCGTCTTGTCTGGTGCTATAACCATTGTTTGGCGACGACCTGCAAAGCGAGGTGGTGTTTCAACTTTTGAAATGTCTTCAAGTTTTGAAATTATTTCATTCATGCGTTCGTTACCTTTTGCTTTGTGCATAAACTCGCGTCCGCGAAAATTTTGAACAATAAGAACCTTGTGACCGTCAAGAAGAAACCTTCTTGCTTGATTAATTCGAATCTCAACATCATGTGGATCGATTTTCATCGATCTACCTAGGCGAACCTCTTTTGTCTCAACCGTTTTGGTCTTGGCGCGGTTTGCTCTTTCCTTCTTAGATTGTTCGTATCTGTATTTGCCAAAGTCGAGGATTCGACATACAGGTGGTTCGGAGTTTGGCGAAACTTCAACGAGATCAAGCCCAGCGTCATTGGCTAATCGAAGCCCTTCGCTTTTTTCTACTACTCCGATCATATTGTCGTTTTGATCTATTAGTCGTATCGTTTGTGAACGAATTCGATCATTTATGTTTGGGAGATTCCTAGCTTTTTCCCTTGGTTTGATAAAGCGTCTACGAGCGATAGCTGTCTCCAATTTGATAATATGTGACGGATAGGTCATTGACCATTCGATGTTCTGAAACAATATTCAATGAGATATAAGTGAGGATTCTAGTCATTCTTTGTTGCTAGAAATATGTGCGCATACAACTCTCTCAAAGATTGGGTGAGAGTATTGGTATTTGTTGACAACGCAATTCATATTAATTTCCTGCACTATATATTCCCCGAGGAACGTACAGATGTTAAGGATAAGCAAAATAGTTGTTAATATCAAGTAACTTCTGCAAATTCCACCTCAGGAAAACAAATATTAAGTGCAGAAGTTGATCCTCGAGTAGTTATTTCTTCTGAGATTGCATCGGTGAAAGTGCCTAATCCTACAGCACCCAGATCTTCCATAATTCCACGCATTCGTATACTGACATTATTGGCTTGTGCATCTCGTGGTCCGACTACAAGAATCCAAGGGATTTTCATGTCGGTGGCATGTTTTATTTTTGATTGAATTCGTTCGTCTCCCTTGTCTACAGTTGAACGGATTCCTCTCTTTAAAAGAGTTTGATGGACAATATCGGCATAGTCGTTTGTCTTTTCAGAAATGGCTAAAACTCGGACTTGTTCTGGTGCTAGCCAAGTTGGGAAGGAACCAGCAAAATGTTCAATCAGAACTCCAATGAATCTCTCCATTGAACCAAATGGTGCTCTGTGAATCATTATTGGTCTATGTCGTTGCCCATCAGCGCCTATATAGGACAAATCAAATCTTTGTGGTAAGTTGTAATCAACTTGAACAGTTCCAAGTTGCCAAGGCCTACCAATAACATCTTTGACTATGAAGTCAATCTTTGGTCCATAAAAAGCGGCTTCTCCCTGTTCTTCATTCCATTGCACTCCAAGGGTATCGGCAGCATTTCTGCAAGCAGCTTCTGCTTTATCCCAATTTGTTGGCTCTCCAACATACTTATCAGAATCAGAATCTCTTAGTCCGACACGAACAGAGAAGTTTTTCATACCTAAAGTATCAAAAATAATATTGACAAGTTCAAGGCATCCAATAAGTTCCTTTTCAACTTGATCTTCTGTGCAGAATAAGTGTGCGTCATCTTGGGTAAATCCACGAACTCTTGTCATCCCGCTTACTTCTCCGGACTGTTCCCAGCGATATACCGTACCAAACTCTGCCAATCGAATCGGTAAGTCACGATAACTGTGCTGTGAACTTGCATAGATACGAATGTGATGAGGACAGTTCATTGGTTTTAAGAGATACCCTTCAATTTCTCCCTCCTTCATCATATTTGCAAGATCACTACAAGAGCAACCTTCATCTGCTAGGTTCTGTAATTGGTCTGGGTCAATAAGAGGTGGATATTGGCTGTCTTGGTAATAAGGATAATGTCCGGATGTTCTATACAAGTCAAGTTTGCCAATATGTGGTGTGAATACTTGGCTATATTGTTGCCTACTCAATTGTTCAGAAATAAAGTTTTGTAACTCTTGCCTAACGATGGCTCCTTTTGGAGTCCAGAGTAGCAGTCCTTGCCCAACCATCTCATCTATATAAAAAAGTCCAAGTTTCTTCCCAATAATGCGGTGGTCACGTTTTTTTGCTTCTTCAAGTAATTTGAGATGATTCTTCAACTGCTTTTTGTGAACGAATGCAATTCCATAGACGCGTGTGAGTCGATCAGAATCAGAATCTCCATGCCAATAACTACTTGCGATACTTAATATTTTGAAAGCACCGATCTTCCCAGTTGATGGAACATGGGGTCCTCTGCATAGATCTTCCCAGTTTTTATTTGGTTCACCTGTTGCATACCATGTCAGGGTTGTAGAACCACTTTCTATTGCTCGTTCTGCATTATCTATTTTGTACTTGCTTCCTTCCTCAGACAGTTTATTTGTTCCTTCTTCAGCAGTAAGTTCGTACTTTGTAAATGGTCTGTCTTCTTTGATGATTGATTCCATTACAGTTTCAATTTCTTGGAACTCTTCGCTGCTAATGGGTTTATCATCATCAAAAGATATGTCGTAGTAAAAACCATTGTCTAATGCTGGACCATAAACAAGTTTTGCTTCTGGATGAAGCCGTTGAATTGCCTCCGCCATTACATGTGCACAACTGTGTCTAATTAGCATTAGCGCGTCAGGGTCACTTTCCTTTTCGCCCTTTCTTGCAGTGACAATTTTGAGTTCTGCATCTTCTGTAATAGGTGTGTTTACGTCAGAAAGTTCACCGTCTATTCGCGCGCCTATAGCACAACTTGCTAGCCCCTCTGAAATATCAAGGGCAATTTTATATGGTGTGGTGGTATCTTCAAAGGATCGTGTTGACCCATCTGGTAGTGTAATAGTTGGCATGGTTTATTTATTAAACAAATCGGATTGTGTTGGGATTATAGGCGGTTCTTCTTGAAGGTCAGAAACCTCTCTTGAAAGATCTTCTAAGTCCTTGAAGTTGAAGTACTCGCTGGCATAACGAATATAAGCAATATGATCAACCATCTTTAGTTGGTTTGCAACTCTGATGCCAACTTCCAAACTTGGAACCTCGAGTTCAAATTGTTGCATGAGTTCTTCCTCTACCTCGCGAATTATAGTTATTTTTGTGTCTTCAGGGATTGGTCTCTTACCTGATGCTGCTTGAAGTCCTCTAAGAACTTTCTCTGGATCGAAAGGAACTCTGGTGCCATCTCGTTTTATTACCATAAGGCGGGAAGTTTTTTCAATTCGTTCAAAAGTTGTAAACCTGCGACTGCACTTTTGGCATTCCCTACGTCTACGAATGGATTTTCCACCGTCAGAACCTCGGCTATCAATAACCTTGTCATCATCTCGTTCGCAGTAAGGGCACAACATCTTGAGAGTATTGTACTAGAGTAAGGCGAGTGCTGAATGCTACATGTTTATGGAGTCCAGTCCTCGCTGTTAGACCTTGGTGCCCATCGTTTCATATCTGCAAGTTCTTTAAGGAGATAAATATGCTCCTCCATCGAGTCGACCCACTAGAGCATTGACTTCGTCAGCCATCCCCCTTAACAATATCCTAGTTGTGAATCATCTTCACTACCAACGGTGAATAGAAGGCGCAAAAACTAGTTGTTCTGTCCGGATTGTGTTGTAGAGGATGAAATTACTGTTTACTTTTCAGAAGGCGCCATTTCATCGCGTGTCTTTGCTTCAAGATAAAGAATTCGATCGCATGAGACGCATTTGACAACGGTTTCTTTGTTACCGAGCATTGTAGTAATGGCATCTAGAGGTAAAGTCAAACTACATGATGTGCATGAGAATTCATTTCGCTTACGATCAATAACTTCAACAGCCGCCATTGCTTCTCCATCGTAATCATCTGCGATCTCATCGAAGTCACTGAGTACTTCTTCAGGAATTACTGCTGCAGCAGAAGTTCGTTCGCCTTCAAGTTCTGTAAGTTGTTCTGAAATTTCTGATTGACGTGTTTCAAGTTCCTTCTCTGCAACTTTGAGAACATTCTGTCGTTCTTGAATTCGCTGATTTATTTCTTCTGTAGTTGTATCTAGCTCCTCAACGCCAGACATTTCAACTAGTTCTTCGTCCTCGAACGCTTTGCGTCTTTCTTTTAATGTATTAACTTCAGCAAGTAGTGCAGAGTACTGTTTGTCATTAATCGCTTGTGATAATTCTTCACGAAGATGTTCAATTCGATTATCTATAGAACCAATCTCTGTCTCTATGTTAGAAATAGTAACTTGTCTTTGTTTCCTCTGTTGGTCAATTTCTGCTTTCTCAATTTCTATATCCCCAAGTTGTTTCGTTTGATGATTTAGATATATCTTTGCTGATTCAACACGCCCCCGAAGCCCGCGAACTTGTTTATCTACTTTGTAAAGAATTAATAGGTTGTCGATTAAAGGCATGACCCTAGATTCTATCAAAGTATTACCCATTGGGTAGTAACCAAAATGCTGCTGGGCTCACTAATAAGAGAGAGTCGACGACATCGAGAACTCCACCTAGCCCAGGAAGTATTGATGATGAGTCTTTAATGCCACTATCTCGCTTGAATACGCTTATGACGAGATCGCCAAGTTGTCCTAGCAACCCAAATAATAATCCAAGGGCAGCAGCATAAATAAGTGGAATTGTTGGCTCATTGCTGAGCCATTGGTTATTTGCTGCAGCAAGCAAAACGGCTGTCAAAGCAGCAGTTGCAAGACCTCCAACTAATCCCTCCCAAGTTTTTGCTGGACTTACCCAGGGAATAAGTTTTCGTTTTCCTATATTACAACCGACGAAAAAGGCACCAGTGTCACACATTTTTACAATTGCAATCACTCCTACTATCCACCATGCACTATGGTCTCTTCTAAGCAAAAGGAAAAGTCCGAACCCCATAGCAACATACGCCGCTGTTGCTACGGTGAATGTAGAGCCAGAGATGACCCCTTTAAGGTGTTTACCCCTTGATAAAGTAATAACGGACAAGCCAAAACTGCATACCATTATTGTGGTTAGGATTGCTACAATTTTTATAGTTGTGAATTCAGATGGCATGAGGTAAATAGCAGCAATCCAAGATTCCATTGAAATAACAAGCATTGGAACGCTGCATCTGATTCCACTGTTCTGAGCAATTGCACTAAACTCTAAAGCAACAAGTGGTGCAACTAACATTGCAAGGACAGCAATTAACAAACCAGGTTGAAGAGCAGTTCCTAAATTGCATGTGATGCAACCAAGTTGATCATCAAAGTAAATCAATACTATTAAAGCAATACTCAGTAGTGGGCCGGTAATAAGTCGGTGTTTTAACAAGTTGGAGAGTCCCCCCATAATTCAAGCCCACCAGCAATGGATTGACATTTTAGAAAACCAAGTGATCGTAAGAAAGTAGCAAAAGTTCTTGAACGATTGCCTGAGTTGCAGTAAATGAAAAAAGTATCTTCCTTATTGAAGGGAAAGTTATCCACTTCAATGCTCAAGTGTTGAAGCGGGATGTTTATAGCTTCATTTAGGTGAGATGATTCAAACTCTTGAGTTGATCTGCAATCAATAATATTGCATTCGCATGTGCTAGGCAAATCATCGAATTCAATTTCTAGTGGAAACTGTTGGTCAATGGATTGAATCATTGTTGAATCTTACCATCAAGTGTTGCTTTTCTGTGCCAGTTGAAAAGCTTCCGAAGCAACTTCAAAAGAGAACCCCTTACGGGTTAGAGCTAACATAATCTTGCGCCTAAGAGTAGAAACGTCAACAGATGTTGATTTTGAGATTCTAATTTTGGCTAGTTCAGTAGCCATCTCAAGTTCGCAAATGTCGACTAGTTCAGTTTCAACAACTTCGGTAGCAATTTCAGAAGGGATTTCTTTTTGGAGTAATTTGTGATGAATCCATTTTCTCCCTGCTGGTTCCTTTCGTAGCCACTCTTTGATAAGAGCTTTGGCGTACTTAGTATCATCTAGCCAGTCGTCTTCTACGAGTTGGTTAACTGTTTCGGTTGCGATGGGCTGGCTAATTCCTCTTTTAATTAACCTTGTTTTAAGTTCATTTGTTCCCCAAAGACGTCTTGATATAAGGTCAATTGATAATCTCCTTGCTTTTGTATGCTCGTGGTGTTCTGCAATCCGGTCTGCAAGTTCGTCTGTCCACTCGAGATCGGTTTTGATTTGTAAGGTTTCAACTACTGATGATGGTACGGTTACTGCAAGAGAATTATCTACATACACATTTCGCAAGTTAGGATCGCGTTTTGAGGGTTGAATTGCGGTAATTGTATTTGTCATCTAATACTATTGAGATAGGAACTCATTTCCTCAGCTGCATGAAGATCACCCTGTTCGCGCGCTTGTTTTATTCCTTCTTCAAGAGTAGAGGATGCACTTTTTGAGTCATCGTTGTCATGTTGGCATTTTGCCTTGTGTAGCCAAGCGTAACAGTAAGTGGAATCAGTTTCGATTGTTTGATCAAACCAAGCAACTGCTTCATCAAATCGTCCATTTTTTGCGTGTTCCATCGCAATTCCGTACATACAGAATGCGTCGTGAGGATCTTGGTCGAGTAGATTTCTTAATTTGCTAATTCGGTCTTCTGAAGATGCTGACATGAGTGTATCATTACACGAATGCGCTTGATTTGCTTATATTTATACTTTTTTTCTATCCTCTTTGCCCCATGTTTTTTACATGCAGATAAATTGCAAATACGCCATGTATGTGGTGGCAAAACTACTTCCTTAGAGATTTTCGGTGATTATTGGTATCAGTCTCTTGGCGACAGATTAGTTGTTCTTAACAAGCAAAGTGGGGCTCAAATTTCGACAGTGATGTTAACAAATAGCCCTGCAGTGGCTACTTGCACCGATTTACTAATAGTTGAAGATACTTTATACGCCTTACTTAAGGAAAAAAAAGTTGTTGTTCTTGATCTCACGAACCCAATTGTTCCTAAGGTGATTGATCGGATGGATTTTTCTTCGTCTGGCTTTATCCCTCTAGGATTAACAAAAGTAGGTCCATGGCCAGTAGTAATTGGCGACGGGGGAGCAATTCGTTTAACGGATGGCGAGCTATTAATAGAATGTGAGGAAGTGATTACTGGAGTTGCATTGTCTTTAGGAAAGGGTGTTGTTTATGCTGCGAATAGGAGAATATATGACGCCGATACAGGTGATTTTTTGGGATCAGCAACTGAGTTAATGGAACTGAGTGAAGATGCAAACGCGGATATAGGAACACTTATTTATACTCGCAATTTGGATGGGCAAACCGAAATTGGTTTGATGACAAGTGACATACGAGATATTGATATAAATAAGTGTAAAGTATCCTTAAATGGCGATGATGCGAATATTACTATCAGAGGAAGTCGGCTTATAGTATCTACTTCAATGGGTATTTATGTTCTGGGTATAGCCCCGAAGGAACTCAGGGTACTTCGTTCATTCGATTTACATGGAGTCCAAGACGTAGGTGTCATCGCATCAAATTATTTAGCGGTATGCGGCTCCTTTGGAAGGGGTATGTTCCGTATTAACCAGGATAGTGGTGGATCGAGTGAAACACTTTTTAGATTGGTTAATGCAAGTGGTGCGATGTTTGCTGGCGAGTTTGATAGGAGAGGTGTGAATGTTCCAACAGAATCGGGTTCAGCATATTACAGTTTTGATGGTCATTTAGACAGATCAGAAACTTTAGTTAATTCGTTTGGTGTTCAAACCAGTGCAGTTGTGCTTGGTAGGGAAATTGTAATAGATTCAAATAGTGGAAAAGTTGCAACTATAAGTAGCGATGGAGAAAAGGAAGTATCTATTCCAAGTGGAGCGATTACGGTAGTACCAATTTCAGGAAACTTTTGGTTTGGAACTGAAGATGGTATTTACGTTTTTGAAGCTGGGGGCCATGGCGTAGTATCAGAAACAGATTTTATAGAATTATCCGGACCAATTGTTCAACTTATTCCTTTGTATGATGGAGGCGTTTGTTTTATTTCTGAGTCAGGTTACGTTGGAATTGTTGATCGGGTTCAAACTTCTGTTGCATTAGAGCAGTAGATTGTGCAGATTGGATCTGTGTTACAGTTCCCCCCTCGTTTCTTGCATACTTCTCTTCCATGACGAACTAATAAATGACTAAGCATTGTCCACTGTTCCCTAGGGAATTGTTTCATAAGATCTTGTTCAATTAATACAGGAGAGGTTTCATTGGAGATAGCAAATCTCCTTGCTAACCGGCTTACATGAGTGTCTACAACGATCCCCTCATTTTTTTGAAAGGCGTTGCCTAGAACTACATTTGCAGTTTTTCTTGCAACCCCTTGAAGTTTTATGAGATCGGACATTGAGTCTGGAACTTTTCCACCAAAAATATCCTCAATCATTTTTGCAGATGACTGGATTGCTTTTGCTTTGTTACGAAATAGTCCAATCGATGATATATATGGCTCTATTTCTTTTGGTGTAACTTTTGCATAGTCATGTACAGTAGGAAATCTTTTGAACAATTCAGGTGTAGCTTTATTGACACTAACATCGGTTGCTTGGGCAGACAAAATCGTCGCAAATAATAACTCAAGTGGCGATTTGTAATTAAGTGCGCAATGAGCATCAGGGTATCTCTCTAGCAATGCTGAATATATTTGCTGGCTGCGACTACATGTTCCCATCCCCACATAATAGGGTCTGACCCCAGGTCAAGCCAGGGGTCAGACCAGGGGTCTGACCCCCGACCTGGCACTGAAGCGAAAAAAGGTAACTGCCATTTATCGTCAAATAGAATAATTCAATTAGTCCCAATCAATTCCAGCATCCCCAAGCTCCGATCTTTGGAGTGAACGTCGTACTGCATCCAGCATTTCAGGTTCCAGCAATTCTGTTGACCACCATTGCTTCATTAACTTGGTTCCCCACCATTCTGGTTCAATTAAACAGGGTAATCTATGCTTAGAATTTCTCATATGAGCACTTGACCATTCCCACTGATTTGGGTTGTCAACAAGACAGGCTCTGACAGGATTTTGTTCAACATATCTCCATACAGTTCCCAGATGTCTCCCTTCGCGAACTTCTTTTGAATAGAAGCGATCTTGCCACAAATGTCCAGTACGCTCATGTTTTTTATTAAACGATTGTGCATAAACTCCAGTAAGCCACTTCATGCCTAAACTTACATTTTTACCAAGAACTGATTTTGAAAGAATGTGAAAGTGATTTGGCATTAATGTAACTGCAATAATTCGAACACCATACATATCACAACTTTTTGTTAATAAATTTAGAAATGATCTGTAGTCTTCTTTATCAAGAAAGGTTGGTTTTCTGTCCACACCTCTATTTACAATGTGATAGTAACCGTCGTTTTTAATTTCTCTTATTAATCTTCCCATGTAGGAACATTACACTAGAGTTCTGGGGAGAATCGAATAATCGGCTATTTAATTTATATTGCCCTTTTTCTTAAGTAAGAAATGTCTGACCCCATGTCTGACCACTGGTCTGACCAATGGTCAGACCCCTGACCTGGCACTGGGGTACTGGGGTGAAAAAGGGCAGAGGGGGACTTGTTTGCACAGTATATTTATGGAAGGTGTTTTTGGAATGTCAGGATAAGTTGTTAGGTTTTTTGATTCTAAATATCAGAAGGTAAGCTATGAAGGGGATAACAAAAATGAATCCAAGAATTGAAATGGTGACTTTCCAGTTTGAAAGGATTTTTGCTTCATTTTTGTAATTATTAGCTTCTTCGAATAAGCCAAGGGTGATTAAATTGTCCTTTTGATTCAGTAAAGATTGTATTTCAGGATTGAGCCAATAAATGTTAAATAAAAAGCTGCTTATTCCTAGAAGAGCAAGGACAATTACGACTGATTTAGTCATTATGAATCCAGTAACACACCATCGCTCCAAGTTGTGCTGTCTGCCCATTTTTCCTGTTTCCAAATTGGGATTCGTTGTTTAAGTAAATCAATCATGAATCGGCAAGCACTAAATGCAGTATCTCTGTGATTGCTGCTTACCGCTATAACAACGCTTGCTTCGTTAATCGCCACTTTGCCAATGCTGTGAGTAACCCGAACGTAGCGAATTTGAAATCGGTCTATTGCTTCTTGGGCAAGAATATGCAATTCTTTTTTTGCCATATCTTGATAACAATCATATTGAAGGGCTACTAGTTCCCCATGTTTTGGGTTGGTCTCTGGTCTGGTTCGTCCAATAAAGATGCACTCACCCCCACAGCCAATTCTAGGAAGAACACTCGCATTATCAATATCAACAGCATCAGATACAAAATCTATTGAAATATTCGATGGCTTTGTCATTAATCTACTATCTTACCACTCATGGAACCGGATATTTCTATTTCATTGAGATCAAACTCAGGTTCTGCTAGAACCATGCTTCAAGCAATCAGCGAAAGTGGTGTTCGAAGTGTACAAATAGATTATTTACACGAAGATTTTTCGGATATGTCAGTGTCTGCTTATCGAGATTTGGCTTCAACTCTACGCCGTCTAGGATTGAGGGCTTCAGGAGTAGATTTTTTAGTTCCAGCGACTCTTTGGGATGAAGAACCGGAAAGAACCCTACTATCCCTAAACTCTGTAGTCACAATGTCAACTGCCCTAGGAAATGTTCCAATTGGTACTTTGATACCTGAAGAGAGTGAACTTGCTTCATCAGCAAAAAAAATAACTCAACAATCTGGAGTTCTACTATCCGCACATGGATCCACTCCTCCGGAAGATCCACAAGTTGGATGGCATCTACCGATATCCTTACTCGTAAAAGAAGGCCGACCAATCAAGAAATTGGTGTCCTCAAAGTGCGCTCCCATGGCAATTCGGCTTCGTGGTGAGATTGTTGGAGACTCGACCCTTGAATTAGGAGAATATCAAGTTGAACTAAGAGAATTAAGAGGTGTCCTCGATGCAATGCGTTGGAAACCGACTCCAATTATTGATTGCCATATTGAGGAATCATCAGCGATAGTTAGAGCGTGGCAAATTGCAGGTCCTTGGTAGCATACCAGTATGAACCATGGCAAATCCAACATGCAAGCGTCTGTTGCAGTTCTCACAGTAAGCGATACTAGAACAATAGAAACAGATTTGAGTGGCCAATTAGTAGTTGATCAATTAACTGAGGGGGGTCATTTAGTTCAGGTTCGCAAACTTGTTCGTGATGTGCAAGAAGAAATTGCCCGGATGATAGAGAATTGGTCAAATGACGAATCAATTAGTTTGATTATTGTAACTGGTGGGACTGGCGCTTCTCCTAGAGACGTTACACCAAACGCAATACTCCCTTTACTCTCATCTACGCTTCCCGGATTTGGGGAATTATTTAGGCAATTAAGTTTTGAAGAAATTGGTCCAGCATCCTTTCTAAGTCGTGCTGATGCTGGATGGATAGACACCTCAGAAAAACGAACTCCAATCTTCATTCTTCCTGGCTCACCAAATGCTGTTGCTCTTGCAATGGATAAAATAATTGTCCCTCAACTATGCCACCTACTAGATATTTGCAGTTTGGATGTAAAAAAATGATTATCACTCATGGCATAGATATTGTAGAAGTGCCACGCATCGCGTCGATGCTTGAATCACATGGTCAAAGGTTTCTGGATCGATGTTTTACTGATGAAGAACAGAAGGTTGCTGACATTCAAGCAATAGATAAGTGTGCAGAAAGGCTTGCGGTGCGTTATGCTGCAAAAGAAGCAGTTCTGAAAGCCCTAGGAACAGGACTTGCTGGAGGAATTGAATGGGTTGAGATTGGAGTTATACGTGAAGACGGACCACCAATGATTAAACTAAAGGGACGAGCTGCAGAAATCGCCAAAAGTCAAGGCATAACTGATTGGCGTTTGAGTTTGTCTCATACGAACGGAATGGCAATTGCAAGTGTTATTGGACTAGGAGAATAATTATGACTCGAAAAAAAGGCCCTGCATTATATGAATTGATTTCAGCAAAACCAGAACAGCCGAAGGTTGTAAAAACTACCGAAGTTCAATACCACGATGAAAATCTAGAACACAATGTCCTTACACCAGGTAGAAGTATTCGGGTGTCAGTTGGTTCAATTGGAGTAATCGCATCAATTTGTATAGCTTTAATTGTTATTTCGTACACGATGGGTTATAAGAAAGGGACAGCTGTTTCTAGGGAAGATTATGGGAATCGGTTGTTTCAAGAATTACCTCAAGTTGCATTTTCAGAGGTAGAGCATCAAGGAAAAATCGCGGTAAACCCAAAAAATCAGGACTTATCTAATAATAATTCATCATGGGGTCCTGTAATTAGTGATCCTAGAGTCGCTGGGTACACTTATTACACTTTAATGCAGACCACAAGGGACGGTTCAGTGCAATTAGCTGACTTCTGTAGGGAAAAAGGACTTGAAGCATACGTCGTTTCCGGCAATAATACGCGGCTCTACCGTGTGATTGCACTGCCAGGGTCAATTAATCGAAATGACGCAATTGCAATTGAAACAAGGTCCAAAATACTTGCCATTGGGCAACAATGGGCCAAAACAAATGCTGGTCGCGGAAGCGACCTAAAGGATTCTTACTCGACTCTATTTAATGATTAGATGTCGTTCTAGATTAGGAAACAGAATTATGAGTCTTCATAGAAGTTTGAAAACAAAACCAGCAGGCCTTAACCAACACAGGAATGTTTTAACTCGCGCTGAGCGTATAGAAAAACTTGCCGACGACGATAAGTTTACTTTAGATGACGATTCTCCAATTGGGTTGCCAAAAGTCGCTAGCAGAAAAATTAAAATTGCTAGCAAGAAGAAGGAAACCGACGAGTCCGAAGATGAAACAACTGAAGAGACAAGTGAAGAATAGTTTTGTCTTCGCCGCTCGACATTGAGCGTCTTCTTGCAGATCGTGTAAGAGATATTAAGACCTCAGGCATTCGACGTGCTTGGTCGCTTGCTCAAACATGCAAGAATCCAATTAACTTGTCTATTGGACAACCTGATTTTTTTGTTGATGATTCACTGAAAAAAGCTGCGATAGATGCGATTAATCAAAATCATAATGGGTACACGCAGACGAACGGTATTCCAAGTTTACTGACAGTAATTCACAAACGTCTGAATAAACAGTTTGGTTGGGAGTTCAATGAATCATCAAATCACTCCGCGATGGTAACTTCAGGGACTGCTGGCGCCTTGACCCTTGCATGTCTGTCAATTCTAGGTCAAGGCGATGAAATTATTATCCCTGACCCCTATTTTGTTATTTATCCAACTCTAGCACGCATTTCTGAAGGAAAAGCTGTTCTTTGTGATACGTATCCAGACTTTAGGATGACTGCAGAACGAATTGAGCCATTGATAAATAATCGGACAAAAGCTGTACTGATCAATTCTCCTGCAAATCCTACTGGTGTTGTGTTGAATAAAAATGAAATTCGGGACATAGCTTCACTTTGCAAGGAGCGTGGCCTATTGTTGATCTCAGATGAAATTTATGACGAGTTTGTGTATCCACCAACAGAACATACAACACCATGTTCGTTTAGTGAAGATGTGCTTGTTATTCGTGGATATAGCAAAACATACGGTTGTACTGGATGGAGAATGGGTTATACCGCTGGTCCCAAACGCCTTATAGAAGAAATGTCCAAATTGCAGCAGCAAACATTTGTTTGCGCGCCTTCAATTATGCAACATGCAATGGTTAATGCTTACAGTCACGATTTGACCCCACTTATTGAACGGTTTAGCATTCGAAGAAATATGATTGTCGATTTGTTGAGCGATGTAATAGAACTTGTTATGCCAGATGGTGCGTTTTACGCCTTCCCAAAAGTGCCACCTCAACTTGGCTTAACTGGATCTGAGTTTATGAGAAAAGCTATAGATAATGACGTATTGCTGATTCAAGGAAAGGTTTTTTCTAATCGGGATTCTCATTTTAGAATCAGTTACGCAGTCGATGAAAAGTCCCTTGAAAAAGGTCTCAAAATAATCCGATCCATTCTTGGGTAAATCGCTTCTGTTCTTAGGTTATTTGACCTTTCGGTCAAATAATTTCAAATACCAACTATATGTAAAAGACGAAATCCTAAGAGGTACAATTGTCCTTAGAGTAATTTACATTTTCGATTTATAAATGTGTTTACATTAAAAAAAGGCCCCGTCGGTGAGCAAAAAGCACCACCGACGAGGCGGAGGGGAGAAAGATGTTGTTTACTCGACCGATTTACTCTTACTACATGAATGAAAGTTAAATTAGAGAAGATGCAGCTTCAAAAGCGGCGATTTGAGTCGCTGAACCGTAGTGCTTTGATATTAAAGACGCTCCAGCCAACCCAATACTATTTGCGAAATCTCTGTCGTTAATCATTTTTTGAACTGGGCTCTCCCAGTCATCTACAGTAATTAGCGAGGTTTCTTCATCCACAAGCATGTCGAAACCATCAATATTCGTTGCAACAACAGGAACTCCACTTTGCATCGACTCCAGCAATACTGTTCTAAGTGGCATAGTTTTCGAAGGAAGGATTACTAAATTAGTTTGTGTAATTAGAGAGCGAAGATCTCCTACGTCTCTTAAAAAAGTAACACGATCTAGCATCTTTAAATCCTTTACATCTCTCCAAACTTTATGTTGTTTTTTTCCTACAAGTTCTATAAAAATATGGATTTCTCTGATTGCAGATAGTGCTTCTAAAATAGATCGAGTGTTTTTAATATTTCCTGTTGAGTCAAGAATGCAAACGCATTTTCTCTTTGTATTTTCAAAATCATCAACTCGTTTGGATGAAGTTACACCAAGCGGAACTAGTGACACTCGATCAGATCCAACACGTTTTGAAATTGCTTGTTCAAAGGAAGGGGTTGTTGCTAACCACCTCCAGATGGGGGAGGAGGATTTAGTTCGTAACGCATCCTTCATCGAAATAACTTCAGAAAGTAATTTTATGTCTAAAGTAGAAGATAAATCCAATGCAATTTTTTGAGCGTCCTTACCAAAGGAAACAACAGTGCTTACATTTGATTTTTCAAATTTTGATACTAAATCTTCTTTGCAATTTTTCTTGAGAGTCCATGGTGTTGGCATGGGTATACAAATCCGATTTGCAAGTGATATGTTTTTTTCATAACTTGGTAAATCTTTTGATTGACTCGTTGGAATAACACGTAAAACACGATTCCCGTCGTTAATTAATCCAACAGTCAAGCGATTTAACATCGCATGCTCTTGCTCAAGACGATCTCTTGACATAATCATTGCGATTGTCATGGGTTGATTTTACCTTGTGTTAATTCAAACATCCTGTTGGGGTTTTAAATTAAAAAGATATTCCCATGAATAAATGCCAGCGGAGTGCCCATCAGAAAAAACAAATCTTACCGCATAGTTGCCAACGAGTTCTATATCTTCGATTGTAAGTGGACCATTCCCATATATAGGAAGGACTGCAAGGGGATTATCTTTTAACTCTTCTAGAAGTTGTTTGGTATCTGCCGAAGGGGACATCTTCCTTAGAAAATCGACAGGGTAGAATGTTGATGTTCCATCGCCCCATTCGATATTTAGTCCAGTGTCGCGTTTAAGGTCAAGATGTTTTGGAGTTTGGCTCACAGTACGGATTCTACTATGATGCACTATATGACAACGTCTTCTCATCCTGCAGATCGACTTTCTTATGCAATCGACCGCGTTGACGCTCCTCTCTGCGTTGGAATTGACCCCGTCCAAGATAAATTGCCTTCCGAACTACAGGGGATGAAACAAATTGAAGGTATTGGTGAGTTTTGCAAGGGAATTATCGAAGCAGTTGCATCTATTGCTGCAGCAGTCAAATTTCAATCGGCATGTTTTGAGCGACTTGGTTCTAAGGGCATTGCATTGCTTGGTGACCTCCGGCAGTTGGCAAGTGATTCAGAGCTACAAATTGTTCTCGATGCAAAGCGTGGTGATATTGGTATTAGCGCGGAACATTATGCAGCAGCAGCAACTGCTGACGGTCCATGTGATTGGATAACAGTAAATCCATATTTGGGGATCGATGGAATTGTCCCATTTTTAGATGCAGGTCTGGGTGTCTTTTGCCTTGTGCGAACCTCAAATCCAAGTGGAGATGAAGTACAGAAACAACTATTGCACGATTGCAGAACTGTATCGGATTCTATTGCTGACTTACTTGCAATAACTGGAAGCAACTATATTGGTAATTTAGGAATGAGCAGTTTGGGAGCAGTTGTTGGAGCAACGAAAACAGAAGAACTGATAGGTCTTCGTGATCGAATGCCTAAACAGATATTCTTAATGCCTGGCATAGGAGCTCAAGGAGCAACTCCCAGTAGCGTGGAGTGTTGCTTTGGTGATGGATACGGCGCTCTAGTAACAGCTAGTCGCAGCGTAATTTACCCAGAATCAAATAAAGATTGGCAATCAGATATATATGAAGCGGCAACTAAACTTGCAGGTGAACTAAAAGTAGTGGAAAATGAATAAGACCGCTGTTTTTATTATAGGTTTTTGTTTAGCAGTTCTATTTGGTGTGCCGTTGTTGTTTCGTGGAGATAGTGATTCTCCTCCAAGTGATGCAGAGAAAGTTATTATTATTTCTCCACATAACGAACAAATACGACACGAATTTGGACTAGGTTTTTCTAAGTGGCACCAAGAAAAGTTTGGACAACCAGCACAAGTTATTTGGTCAGTACCTGGTGGTACGAGCGAGATTAGACGTATGTTGCAATCTCAATATACACATGCACTTGAAACTGGGAAAGAACCTGGTGGTGAAGCAGATTTAGTTTTTGGTGGTGGATCTTACGAGCATGGTGTTTTAAAAAAAACTATTAAGGTAAAACGCAAAGGCGAAGAAATTGCAACAACAATAAGCAAGCCCGCTATTTTTGAAAATGAACTTCTTGAAAAGGTTTATGGGGAAAATGTTATCGGTGATATAACGATTTATGACCCAGAAGGATATTGGTACGGTTTGGCGCTTTCGGGTTTTGGAATCGTCTATAACAATGAGGTTTTAGAGGACTTGCAGATTGAACAACCAACAACTTGGGATGAATTGTGTAATCCTAAACTTCTTGGAAAACTTGCACTCGTTAATCCAGCTCAGTCAGGGTCTGTTACAACAGCTTTTGAAGCAATACTAAAGAACTTAGGTTGGAAACGTGGGTGGCAGGTTTTACGTAGGGCTGCAGCAAACTCAAGATATTTTTCTGCAAGTAGTTTGAAGCCACCAGCTGACGTGAGTCAAGGTGATGCGGCTATGGGAATATGTATTGACTTCTATGGTCGTTATCAATCTCAGGCGGTTAAAAGTAGCGGTGGTGGTGAAAGGGTTGGTTATATCGATCCACCTAATGCAACAATGATTGACCCAGATCCGATTTCACTATTGAGGGGTGCTCCAAATGAAGAAATGGCATTGCGTTTTATTGAATATTGCATGACTAAGGAGGCACAGTCGCTTTGGCAATTTCAAGTTGATGATGGTATTGATGATGAACTTGGTCCAGATTCGTGGGAACTTAGAAGGATGCCAGTACGTCGTGAAATGTATTCTTTATATCTAAATAGAATGGTAGATAAAGTTAATCCATATAAAACTGCAAGACCCGCGCCGTTCCCTGACCGAAATATGAGGGCATTTATTGCACCTATTTTTAGTGCAATGGCTATGGATAATCATGAAGAACTTATTCGCGCTTGGAAAGCGATTATTTCTCATCCGTCATATCCAGACACTACTGAGTTAGTTACTGCTGAAGATGTTGATGACCAGGAACTAAAAGAAATGCTTGTTGCATTTGATTCAATGCCATTGATTCCTACAAACGAAGATGTAATGCTTTCTATGGATACACCAGAAGATCGAAAAACTTTGAAATACGGTTGGCTGCGTAACCAGTGGATTAATGAAGGGCTTTGGCATCTAGAAGATAATGGGAGTGCAGCCCTTAAGAGGAAAACTGCTGTATTCTTTAATCAGAATTATGAATCCATTATTAAAGAGAAACAATGATTCCATCAAATGCTAAGTTTGTAGGAGAATTGTTACAACGTTGTGGTGGAACTCTTGTGACGGCAGAGTCATGTACAGGCGGACTTATCGCTGAAAGTATTACAACTATATCCGGCGCAAGTTCGTGGTATTTGGGTGGCTGGGTAACTTATTCCAATGAAATGAAAGTGTCTCAACTCAAAGTTTCAGAAGAGCTGTTGAAAGAGCATGGTGCTGTGTCATCACATGTAGCAAAAGCTATGTGTTTAGGAGCAAAGCAACAAAGTGACTCATTTGCTGCATTAAGCACAACAGGAATTGCTGGACCAACTGGGGGTACTTCTGAAAAGCCAGTAGGAACAGTTTATGTTGGATGTACTGTACAGAATGAAACTGAAGTCAGAAGTTTTTTGTTTAAAGGTAGTCGCAAAGAAGTTAAAGAGAAAACCGCCAACGCAGCATTTCAACTCTTGAGAGATATGCTATCGGATGACAATCATAGATGATGCAAGACAATGTATTTCTTGGTCTAGGAAGTAATCTAGATAATAGAAAGAGTTATTTAGAAAATGCGGTTTCACAACTTGATTCCAATGAATCAATTAATGTTTTAAAACGAAGTTCGATAATTCAGACAGAACCATTGGGCGATTTAGCACAACCTATGTTTTTAAATAGAGTGATAGAAATTGAAACTAGTTTATCTCCTAGTGCATTGCTTGATGTTTGCCTAGAGATTGAGTTGTCTAATGATCGTGTGAGAGGTAAAAAGTGGGCACCGCGAACACTGGATGTTGATATCCTTTTTTATGGAAATGAAATTGTAGATTCAGATGCTTTGAAAATTCCTCACCCTAGAGCACATCAACGACGTTTTGTACTTGAACCAATGGCAGAAATATCGCCTTTGTTTGAGCACCCAATTATTAAAAAGACAATCTTTGCGATGCTACAACTTCTGTAGCATTCTCTGGTATTCTACGTAATCGTATTTAACAAAACTACATATATGGAGTCATACATGAAAATCCTCATTATTCTTACATCAATAGCACTTACACCATTCGCTATGGGGCATTCTGATTATTTCCCACCAGATCATCCTGATCACCCATCGGATCACCCTGAACATCCAGCAGATCATCCTGATCACCCAGATCAATCTGGAGATGATTCTGACAATACAGAAAAAGCAGCAGAAGATAACACTGCAGCAACGGAACAAGCGAAAGCGTTACTGACTAAGGTGCATGAAACCTATAAAAACGCTCCAATCTTAAAAGAAGAGGTTGCTCTTATGGTTCCAGCAATGATGCCAGGCGAAGAGCCAGAAACAATGAGATTGAGTTCATTATTTGGGAAAAAAAGCGGAACAATCAAAGCTGAAGATGAACTAGATGCTACATGGTTAGATGGCAACATTTACCTCGTATTAGAAGGTAAGGACGAATCGTATGTAAAGTGTAAAGCAGAAACATTCAGTGTTGGATTAGATACAGCTTCAGGAGGTCGTGGTATGCCTGGGTTGTGGGCTCTTGCACTTAGAGAAAGTGATTCAATGGATGATTGGCTAGCATCCTTCTCCATGGGAATGCCAATGACATCAGTTGTTGGAGTTTCAACCGAAAAGCAAGATGATGGCTCTTCATCAGAAATTATAGAATTGAAAACAATTATGGGTCCCGTACACATAACTGTTGACGAGAATAATACAGTTAGTCATTTCTCAATTACTATGGTTAGACCTGGCATGCCAGAAATGAAAATCACTGCCACTGCTGATGTAACCTTTTTAGATGAAATGCCAAATATATCTTTTGATGCTGGTGAAAGAAAAGAATATGGTTCAATGGAAGAATTGGCGACCGCTGGACAGGGTACGTTAGTTGGTTCCCCTGCGCCTGACTTTACTTTATCAAGAATGGATGGATCGGGGGATGTGACGCTGTCTTCGCTCAAGGGCGAAGTTGTAGTTCTTGATTTCTGGGCAACATGGTGTGGTCCTT
The DNA here is from genome assembly GCA_030748805.1 of Phycisphaerales bacterium. The sequence goes on from JASMLG010000045.1 coordinate 37,785, forward strand.
GCAAAAAAGGTCTGCCATTTCTGGACGAATTTAATGATTGGGTTGAGGAGCAGGGACTAAAAGTTAATGTCTTTGCAGTAAACGTTTGGGAAGAAGGAAAAGACGATAAGGTTAAAAAGTTTTGGGCTGATAATGAATATAAGACAGCAGTATTAATGGGTAGTGATGATAAGAAGTTGACCGAGAACTACAAGATTACAGGTATCCCAACAACGGTTATAGTTGGAACTGATGGGAATGTGGTAAATCAACATAGCGGTTTTAGTGGTGGCGAATCTATGATTGCTGGACTTAAGGGTAGTGTTGGGAAAGCCCTTGGAATCCAAATCGAAGATAAGCCCACAAGCGATCACCCTGATCATCCTGACCATCCCGATCACCCTGACCATCCGGACCATCCCGATCATCCGGGGAACAACTGATTCAGTTTAATGAAGATCTCGCAAGTATTTCTTGCGGGATCTTTTTTAATTATTAATAGCTGCTTCTACAATTTCTTCCTGCATTTTTTTTACGCCTCTTACAGTTCCCTTTACACCGTTGGCAATAATGCAAAAAACTGTGGGTTTTTTGTTTTCAAAGAGAATGAATCCACTTAACGCACAGACACCTCTCAGGTATCCACTCTTTGCGTGAACAGTTGACCCGCTAAGATTAGTTTTCTTAAAACGATTGTCTAGGGTTCCATACCCTGGTGTTGCGAGGGATTTAACAAGGCGCTTTCCAACTGGATCTTCAACGTCGAAGGAAGCCAGCCATTTTGCTAAGGTTTGGGGATTGATTTTATTATCTCTACTCATTCCAGACCCATCGGCAACAGTTAAAGTTGATCGGTTAACTCCAAGTCGTTGAAAAATTGCAGCTTCTACAACTTTTGCACCTTCGTCGAAAGTTCCTGATTGACCAGTTGTTGCGGCTGAAATTCTTTTTAATAATGCTTCAGAATACAGATTGTGACTGTCTGTGTTGCACCTTTTTAGCACAACTTCTAAAGGTGTGCTGTTCTCATAAATTACATGTCCAGTTACTTGTTTTGGTGATTCGTCAATGTGCCTAACTTTATTTACTTTAATCCCTTGATTACTTAAATGGCTTGCAAGTGTTTTTCCAAAGATTATTGCAGGATCGTGAATGGCTACTTTTACGGGTTGCTTATGATTTGATTTTACGTTTCCTCTGGCTGTCATTTTGTTTGAGTTTGGGGTTCTAGCCACCCAGAAAGAAGATTTATTTGTTTTTCCAGTTTTTGAAGTTGTTTTGTTAATAAATGAAATCCAGTCCATCGGAGGAGCAATGTCTCCGAGATTGGCTGTTGTTCCGTTTCGTGGTGAGGGGAAGAAATGAACAACGTTTAAGTGATAATTTAGTCCAGAAACCTGCGCACAGTACCAATTGTTTATTTGGTCTGGTGGCCATGAAGGATGTACAAAATTCCTATCAAAAATTCGATCATCGACAAATATAGTATCGATTTCCTTTATGTTTGAATTGATTACAGCATCAATCCATGGTTGAAATTCTTGAGCAAGAATCGAGTTTTCGGTTGACCAGTCCGCTATTCCATTTAGTTCCGTGTCCCCAATTGTTGGGTCCCCGTCACCAATGACAATAAGATTATTCCCATCAAGAACTAGTTTAGTTTTGAACTTAAACGATGGACCAAGAACATGTAATGCTGCTCCTGTGGTCAGCAATTTTTGGTTGCTTGCAGGGATCATTATTCGAGAACCATCAATTGAAACCATCATTTCGTTTGTTTCAGTATCTATAATGCAAACCCCAACATGCCCACCATGAATTTCCGCTTTATCGACAATTTCCTGTACATCTGACTGCAAGTCGCTGAGGACTGGGTTGGCGCAAGCCAAGAGTACGATAAGGGCAAATCGTAATAAAGTCACAAGCGATTTATCGGCAGGGTGGCTCAATGGGCATTATCCTCTACGTAATGGAACCAGCCAAACGGATAAGGGATTTGCGTAGCATTTTGAATCAAGCGAACTACGCCTATTATGTAGATGCTCAGCCAACTATGGCTGATTCTGAATATGACAAACTGCTATCAGAACTCCAGCGTCTTGAACAACAGAATCCAAATTTGGTGGACTCAAGCAGCCCTACTCAGCGGGTTGGTGGAGAGCCAGTTGATGGTTTTGAAACGGTTAATCACAAAATTCCAATGCAATCAATTGATAATACTTACACACTTAGCGATTTGAAATCTTGGTATGTGAAACTGAGTGGTAATATTGTTTGTACTTGTGATCCAAAAATTGATGGAGTTGCGATTTCTCTCAGATATGAAAATGGGTTGTTGATTTCTGCAGTTACTAGAGGGGATGGAGAAAGAGGAGATGATGTGACAACTCAGGCAAAAACAATTCGTTCAATTCCATTGGAACTGCGTGGTAGTCCACCTCCAATTTTAGAAGTACGAGGTGAAATTTTTATGCCAAATTCCAGTTTTGAAGAGGTTAATTTAAGGAGAGAAGAAGAAGGTGAACAACTTTTTGCAAATGCAAGAAATGCGACTGCAGGCACACTGAAATCACTTGACCCAAAAACAGTTGCTAAAAGAAAACTGAACTTCCTCGCACATGGTAAAGGAGAAGTTCTTTGGGATAATTCACCAGAAAATTGGCTTGAATTTACTATGAAAATTCAAGAGTTCGGTATCCCTGTCTCTGGTAATCTGACGCTGTGCCATTGTCTTGATGATATTGAAAAAACAATTAACGAGTTTTCTAATTCTCGCAACGGACTGGGATATGGAATAGATGGAATGGTTGTAAGAGTTAACTCTTTTGCCATTCAGGAAAAACTTGGCAGTACTTCAAAGTCACCAAAATGGTGTATTGCATTTAAGTATCCTGCAGAGCAAGGGAAAACTAAACTAACGAAAGTAGAATGGCAGGTTGGTAAAAATGGCACGTTGACCCCGCGAGCAACTATGGATCCAATTTTTCTTGCAGGAACTACCGTTCAACACGCAACACTTCACAATATTGAAGAAATACACCGTAAGGATATTCGTGTTGGAGATATGGTTGTTGTGGAAAAGGCGGGAGAGATAATCCCACAAGTTGTAGGAATTGTTGACTCATATCGAAATGAGTTACAAATTCCAATTGAACCACCTTCAATTTGCCCTGAGTGTAAAGGATTAGTAGAACAAGAAGGTCCAAAACTTTATTGTGTTAATCCTGAGTGTCCCGCGCAGTTTCGCGAAAAAGTAAAATGGTTTGCTGCAAGAGATCAGATGGACATTGATGGTCTAGGAGATAAAGTTGTTGACCAATTAGTAGAAGCAGGGCTAGTTAAACACTTTGCCGACTTATATAAATTGAATGTAGAAGATCTTCTTCCACTTGATGGTTTTGCTAAAAAATCTGCTAAAGCATTAGTGAAATCAATCGATGAAAGTAAGACACGAGGTTTTGCAAGAGTTCTGTCTGGTGTAGGTATTCGTTTAATAGGTAGAGCAACTTCAAGAACTATTGCAAAAAAATACGAGAGTTTCCATTCGTTAACAAAGGCCTCAGTTGAGGAGTTGCTTGAACTCGATGATTTCGGTCAGATAACTGCAGAAACGTTGCATAAAGCAATTCATTCCAAGCAGGGTGTAGAGTTATTTTCTCGACTGGTAGATGCAGGAGTGCAACTATCTAGTAAAGAGGTAATGCAAGAAGATTTTGTTTTTAATGGAAAAGTCATTGTTTTAACAGGCACCCTTTCTGAATGGGATAGAAAACAATTAACCGAGGAATTAGAGAAAAGAGGTGCTAAGGTAACTGGATCTGTTTCTAAAAAAACTGACTTTGTAATTGCAGGTGAAAAATCAGGTTCTAAATTAAGGAAGGCACAAGAATTGGGAATTGAAGTTTGGGATGAAGAACAACTCACAAAGTCACTTTGTGTGTAAAATTACAGAATCATGGGACAGTTAGCACTAGGTTTTCGATCAATCCTCATTAAAGCAGCGATTTTTTTTGTGATGGCTGGTTTATTGGCATGGGCTCTTGGTGGAACTTTATTTCCCAAACCGACAATTGTGAATCTCCCGGGTGCGGGGGAAATTTATTGGCGTGTCTCTTCAGGCGGTGATATTAACGGATTGCAATGGTCGCTAATGCGCAATGATCAAGAAATCAAAACTGGTATGTGGCAATCAGTAGTTGGTCCTGTCATCGTCGATGGCACGACTTGGATTGCAATGGGGAATGCGGGGCAATGGTCATTTTCTAAAGTAACAGGCTCCGCTGTTGAAGAGGTAGTTTCTCCGCCATCTAACGTACTTCTGTCACTGTTTCCTTCAAGCGAAAAATAACCTCCGTACAAACCAACAGCAACAATGGTAGCAAGTGCGATTCGGTACCATCCAAAAAGTGCAAGCCCGTGTTTGGAAAGGTACGCAACGAGCCATTTAATTGCGAGTGCAGCAGCGATGAAAGCGAACACAACTCCTACGATTGCAGCATTCATGTCCATGCTTGCAAGCGCGTCGCTCGACTTATACAGTTTGTAAATCGTAGCGCCTCCGAGTGTTGGCAAGCCAAGCAAGAAGCTAAATTCTGCAGCATGTTTTGGTTTCATGCCAACGGCCATTCCGCCAACGATAGTCATCATAGAGCGACTGGTGCCTGGCCACATGGCTATGCACTGCAAAAGTCCAATTATGAGTGCTTTCTTCCAAGTGAGATGTTCGATGTCTATGAAACTTTTAGAATCGTTGCCTTCGTGGAAGGCGCTTCTTTGCCAGCGTGCAGCAAAAAGCATAAGGACGCCGCCAATTGCTAGCGCGCTGATAACAGGAAGTGGTTTGAATAATGTTGCCTCTATTATGTCGTCGAACATCAAACCAAAAACAAGCGCGGGCAAAAAAGAAATGAAGAGATTGATTGCAAGTTTTAATCCTTTTTTATGTTTGCCTAAGAAACCAAGCAGCATGTTGCAAACTCGTTTTCTATAAAGACCAAGTACTGCAAGTATCGCACCGCCTTGGATGACAATAGCGTATGCGTTGTCTGCAGTGCCTTGCAAACCCATCCACGCTTGGGCTAGGATGAGGTGACCTGTGGAACTTATGGGTAGATATTCAGTGATTCCCTCAATAATTCCAAGAATGATTGCTTGAAGAATATCCATCAGCGATCAATCGTCATCATGATGCATGATTCTTCGGATTTCTTTGCCAACTTCTTCGATTTCATGTTTTCCGAGTTCCTCTCTCTTGTTTTGAATCTCGTTTTGGACGAGTCGTTTTGCAAATGATCCATCTTGGACATTGTCTAAGAGAGTACGAAGGTGTGCACGTAGATGTTCGTCATCGAGAAGTTGCATTGCCTCGTAAGCGCCCATCTCGGCTGTATTGCTAATCGCTCTCATCATTTCTGCGATACCTCGTTTGTGGACAATGTCTGCTACTTGTTTTACTTCATGGCAGCACTCGATGTAGGCAAGTTCGGGCGGGTAGCCGGCGTTTACAAGTGTTTCATAAGCCGAAGTAATGAGAGTCGTAAGTCCGCCTACGATTATTGATTGTTCTCCAAAAAGATCTGTCTCTGTTTCATCTTTAAATGTTGATTCAATAAGACCTGCTCGTCCAGAGCCAATGCCAGAGGCCCATCCTAAAGCTAGGTCCCTTGCTGTATTAGTTTCGTTTTCACGTTCAACTGCAATTAGTGCAAGTACGCCATCTCCTTTGAGGTACTTTTCCCGAACTGTAACACCTGGACCCTTTGGAGCAACCATAACTATGCCGATTCCTTTGGGTGGGTCGATGTGTCCAAAATGCACGGAAAAGCCATGGATGAACCCGAGTGTTGCTGTGGGGGATAGGTTTGGCTCGATTTCTGTCTTGAATATTTCGCCCTGAACCTCATCTGGTAGGGCGATGATGACAAGGTCTGAATTTGACGCTTCGGAGATAGAGACCACCTTAAAACCATCATGAGTTGCGTTTTTAGGAGAACGAGCCCCGATGATGACGTTGATGCCACTATCTCGAAGATTTTGAGCATGTGCTTTACCTTGATTCCCATAGCCGATTACAGAGACCTGTTTGTCGATTAAACCACTAAGTGGTACTTGTTCATTTTTAATTATTGTGAGTGGGTTGGCAGACATTGTTATACGAGCATACCATGGAAGCATGCTTACGATTGCTTTCATCGGATTTCGCGGCTCTGGGAAGTCAACTCTTGGGAAGTGGCTCGCGGAAGAACTTGGAGTTCAATTCGTTGATACTGATGATGAGATACTAAAACATTTGGAATGCGAGTCGGTAACTCAGGCATGGGAAAAGGTTGGCGAGAAGGGGTGGAGGGAAGCTGAATTGCTCCTAATCCCTGAGTTACTTAATCGTAATGGGGTGATTGCTTTGGGAGGTGGGGCTCCGATGATTCCAGCAGTAAGCAAAGCATTATCTGGTGTTCCAGTTGTATTTAACTTGACTGCTGATACCGAATCGACGCAATCACGTATTTCTGAAGGTTCTGACCGCCCGAAACTCTCAGAGGGAGATCTTGATATTCGACTTAAACGTTTAGGCACCTACGCAATGCTTGGGACATTCGGGATTGATACTTCTGGAGATATTTCCGAATCAAAATCCAAAATATTACATTTCCTCAATCATGGTAGTACACACATCCACAAAAAATGACCGCGGGTCAATTAACTGATTTTGCGGCCGATTCTTCGTTGGCGGGAGATAATTTTGCGCCCATTTTTGGTCTTCATGCGTGCGCGAAACCCAATAGAGCGTGCTCGTTTAATTTTGCTTGTTCTTCTTGGATAATGGACTGCCATAACTACTCCTAATCCGGCTTTTTTAACCGAGCAACGCATATTAACCGAAATGTCACAATTAAGCAAGCATTGTACAATAAGCGAATCGTACCCTAGGATGGGGTAATTAAGCCATGGATAACGACTGGATTAACGCAGCAGAGAGCATTATTGGCTACGAGTTCAAGAATAAAACTCTCTTAGAACAAGCGTTGTCACATTCCTCAGCAGTTGATTCGAGAGAGGATTCAAACGAACGACTTGAATTTCTCGGCGATGCAGTCCTTGGTTTCGTTATCTGCAATGAAACATTCTCCAGATTTCCTGACTTCGAAGAGGGTGAAATGACAAAAATAAAGTCAGCTGTAGTCAGTCGTCGTGTTTGTGCTGAAGTAGCTGAAAATCTTGATTTGGGAAGGATGTTGCGTGTCGGAAAGGGAATGAACGGAATAATTCTTCCTTCTTCTGTTACTGGTGCTGCATATGAAGCAGTCATTGGGGCTATTTATCTTGATGGTGGTTTTGCCCCAGCGATGGATTTTGTGTTACGTTCGATTGGAGATAGGATTGATGAAGCTGCTGCATCATCACACCAAGATAATTACAAATCAGTTCTGCAACAGGTCGGTCAAAAAATGTCTGGACTTACCCCAACTTACATAGTACTAGATGAAAAGGGTCCAGATCACGCAAAGTGTTTTGAAATTTGCGTCGAGCTCGCAGGATATAGATATCTGCCAAGATGGGGACCGTCAAAAAAGCAAGCAGAACAACTTGCTGCTCTAGAGGCATTAAAGGAGTTGGAAATAGCAGATGAAAACTCTGACGGTTCAGTGATAATTCATGATAATCATGGAGAATAACCTCGTAACGGTCTCATCCGTCTAACTCCATCACCGTCCTCATCCATAATCTCAATAATTCCACGATGGTCTTCATCCGATTTTAAAACAACGACAGGAATTCCTCGTTGATTTGTCACACTGAAAGCACCTCCACCGGTTTCGCCAACAGTAGAAGCGACAACAACAGGAACGCTGCGAGGATTCAATAAATTTAATGTGCCGCCATTCTCAGACGCAGCAAGCATCCCCATCATTTTGCCAGAGGCGTTGTTTACAACCATTCCACCTCCAATATCTGGGAGCATTTTCATTTCAGAAACAACATTTCCTGAGGCATCTGCAATTTGGAGTCGACCATTTGCCTTCGGGTCACTCGCAACAACCGCGACGGGAACACCGTGTTCATTTTGAACATGTAGGGACGCGTTTGCCCCACTTAGGGTTAGAGCACCACTTGCAAACTGAGATAACTCTTCACCTTTTTCATTCCACAGTGAAAAAGAACCACCGTGGTCCGAAGACCAAAGACCCGCTACGTTTGTTCCAGCGTCATCCCAAATCGCAACGTCACCTCCGCTTGGCGTGCTCGAAACCCGAAGTAAGTTTACACCCGATTGGTTGTACAAATCGATTCGGCCGCCAACTTCCGTCTTTGCAATAGAAACAACCGGTGTTCCAGAGTCGCCAAGCACATCAATTCGGTTTACAACGAGATGATCTATGACAGTTGGTCCAACTGCATCTGCGGCAATCAATCCCGCGCCAATTAAAAGGGCAATGGAAGCCATGCGCCATCTTTTTACACTTTTGCGTAATGAGCCAAGTTCAAGTTCTATTTGAGTTAATCGTTCAGAGTTCATCATTTCGTTCCTTAATTTCATCCCAGCATTTAGCGTATAAACTACTTCTGCAGGGTAAGTATCCTGGGTAATCAATCCTTGATTGTTGTATCGTACTTTGACGTGCTGTAAAGAGAGTTATTGCGTCACAACTTTCAACTAAAACTTCGCCATTTGGCGCAACTGCGATTGAAGATCCTCCGATTAGTACACCCTCCTCGGGTGATGGTCTGTTCACAGAACATACATAACATCCAGTTGTCAACGCATTTGCAACCCAAACAGGTCTCCATTTATCGTAAGTAGCGAGTTCTGTTGATCGTGGACCAACAATAACATCAGCCCCTTGAGCAGCTAGTAAGTGGGAACCCTGAGGTCTATTCATATCAGAACAAATTTGAATCCCAATATTGAACCCATGAAAATGAAATACTGGGAAGCCCTCTGTTCCTTGGGTGTAGTGACTCGTCTCCCAGAAGCCCTCTTCTTCGGGAATGTGGTGTTTTTGATAGGTGCCAAGAAGTTCACCTTGTTCATCCCAAAACAAGCAGGTGTTGTACCGATTTTCGTCCTCTTTTAAAATTGCTGCTCCGACAAGCCCTATGCCTACTTCTTTTGCAGCATTCGATTGCATTTGGCATCGCTCTCCTCCCAAGTCCTCAGCATCTTCACCTCGCGACTCTTTTGTCGCAGGAGACCAAGGGTTGCACGCAATTTCTGGAAGCACAGCGAGGTCAGCACCTTGCCCTTTTGCATTCATCAAGCATGTGAGAAGACGATCTTTGGACTCTTCCCCAACGAATACGTCGCTAATCATTGCAATAGAAAGGTTATCCATTGATATAGGGTATCAGTATAATGAAAAATCGGTACGATTATGGAAAGAGAGAGACCTGCAGACAGTTGCAAAACTCAGTATGCAATTGGCAAGAATAGCCAAGAGTTAGATTGCTAAGATGAACGGTAATATAAAGGGACTAAATGAATTGCTTGAAAGTGAATTGCCTCAGTTTCAGTTGAATGACCAAGCACTGCTGCGTAATTTGTTGTACAAATACTCCATGCATAAAGCGCAAGCAACCAATTAACGAATGAATGTTGATCAGATAAAAATACAAATGCTATTTGACGCAGCGATTCAGATGGAATCAGCAGAACGTGAACCGTTTTTAGACAAAGAATGTGGCGATGACGATGCGATGCGTGCTGAAGTGGAATCTCTTCTAGAACACCATTTCTCACAAGCAAAAACAATCGACTCATCGCAGCCAAGTTTTGCCCCACTTCCTGAAAATGCAATTTCACACATCCCAGAGAGATGGAAAGTAGGCGTTGGAAGAGAAAGCGGTGGAATGGGATCTGTCTACGATGCTCGTGACACCGTCCTTGATAGGCGCGTTGCTATAAAACTTCTTCACAAAAGTTCAGATGATCCTCAAACAAAAGAGAAGGTGCTAAGTGAAGCAAGAGCGATGGCTTCGTTGCAACATCCTTCTATTTGCCCAATCCATGAAGTCATGCTTGATACCGAAGTTCCGTTTCTTGTCATGCAATGGGTAGATGGTGTGGAGTTTCATCTTGGAATTAAACGAATTGATTTAAAAGATAAACTTTCAATACTCAAAAAACTTATCTCGGCAGTTGATGTTATGCACTTGCATAATATTATTCATGGTGACATCAAGCC
>JASMLG010000046.1 GCA_030748805.1 Phycisphaerales bacterium
ACACTCTTTGTCAAGAAACGGTTCGCGCTCAGAAGAAGCCATGTTTACTGCAGCGTTGAAGAGTTTCTGCACTCGTTCTTGATCGAAGGTCATTGGTCATTGCCCCTTGACATACGACTACTTGAACAGAAAAACAGGGTGGTGTCAACTATTCAAACAGAACACGCTAGCAAGGGTGCTAGGGAGGGGGGCGGAACATTACTCGCACGGTCCCCAGTTTCCGACGACATCGAGAAGATCAGAGACATCGACGATTCCATCACCATTTACATCTGCGGGTGAATTGGTTAATCCCCATGCGTCAATGACTACAAGCAAGTCGGTTACGTTTACATACCCATCACCGTTGATGTCCCCGGGGCAGTCTGAATTGACAATATGATCCGCACGTTGGTTTTCAGCGGACCAAAGGAACATTGATAATTGTTCTGTGGTAAAGGTGTCTCGACACCATTTTGTTGAATAACTCATTAGGTTTACTGTCGATGGGGTATAAGGATCACCTGATCCACACGCATCAAGCTCCGTTCCTATATAAACACAAGAATTATCTACCAAGTAACTTAATCCAGGGTCTGCAGGAGTATCACAAAAGAGATCTCCTGCGCTGTCACAGTTACTTCCATCAACACACTCGACTCCAAAATATGTTTCGTGGGTATGGTAAAGATTGAAATAGTGTCCCACTTCGTGGCTGAAGGTCGAATAGTTTGGTACGGATGGGTTCGCGGTGCAATAGTTGTTCATAACAATGCCCTGCACCCCAATTCCATAAAATGAAGACCTACCGCAAATCGACGTCTCTGGAACAAAGTAAATATTTACCGAGCCATCGACAACATCGATTTGCCTTAGCGCATCCATTTCTGAGGTCTCGCAGTCGGCATATTGATCACTATCTATAAAGAGCGTATCCCCATCTTGGAAAAACACAAGTCCAGTGGAAGCAACGTGGTCATTAAGATTTGTTATTGCTGTTGCGACTCTATCCTCTGCAAGGCCGCCTGAACCATCCGAATATCTCACGATGTGAGAAGTAATTCTTACGTACTGCGTTCCTCTGCTATTTAGTGGATGCGTACGTGCAATATTCCAAGTCCCATCATCAAGCATTTGATTTGTTCGTTTGATTACTTCTGGTGTTGGCACAGTGCCACACTCAACTTCACAACAGTCTTCTGTCTTAATATGATTGTCACTTGCCGCAGAATGAATGTTGTTAAAGTCCGCCTTTGGAAAGTCAAGACCGTCATCATCGACAGTCCACGTGGTAGCAAATGTCGAACAACTCAAAACACACACAGTCAAACACGTAATTAAATTCTTAATCTCTCAACCTTTCCCGGGCATCTTCCCGTATTTCTCTACGGGTAATAGTAGAGAAACGCAGGAAGAAATACAAGAAAAATAGGTGAGATTCAGGAAGAACCCGATATCAGAGCGTACCAAGGGGAATAAACTTGAAGCAATAGAGTTCCAAGAAAAACTGCGAAGACCACGATTGTGCGTAGTACAAGCGAGATTGTCGTGGCCAGTCTTAGAGGTCCATTGAAAAAGGATGATGAAGCAGACGCTTCATCATCCTTTTTCAATGGGCCGAAGTGGACTCGAACCACCGACCTCACCCTTATCAGGGGTGCGCTCTAACCAGCTGAGCTACCAGCCCTCGTGTTTCAGTAAAGAAACCGGGTCGCGGATTATATGATCCGCGACCGAGAATTATAGCAAAATAAGATTCGAGAAAAAGCCACTCGGTGGTGCAGTTAACACGGTCCCCAGGCACCAACGACTTCAAGCATGTCGGTTACATCGACCACACCATCGTCATTAACATCCGCATCGCAGCCGGCACATGGACCCCAACTGTCAATCATTGACAAGATGTCAGCTACCCCAACAGTACCATCGCCATTTATGTCGGCTGGGCAGTTGTTTGGATCGCATCCACCATCGTCACAAGTTGTGTTTGGTCCAAGCCAATTTCCTCCGCCCGCGTTACAGTTGCTCTCATAAATATCAATACAAGTTCCACTTGTTCCGATGCAACAAGCACCAGTTGCTGGGGTTGGAATAATTTTAAATACTTCGCCGCCAAGGTCGCAGATATATATTTCACCAGCAGCATCAACGCCGAAGCTAGATATGGAACTAATGGAACCGGCGTCAGGAGCAAGTTCACTTGTACGGTCTTGGTAATCGTATGTTGAAGAACCGTCGTAACGGAACGACCAAATTTTACTTGTGCAGTAGTCACCAAAGAAATACGTTCCTTGAAGATCTGGAACAGCACCGCCGCGATACATTTCGCCACCAGTAACCGAACAACCATACGAATGCGAATATTCCCAGACAGGGAATGTCATTGTGCTTTGTGGATCACAACCACCGGTGTTGTAGGAGTTATTGCCTTCGTAGCAACGCCACCCATAGTTTTCACCACCGCTGCTTGATGCTGGTTGAAATGAAATTTCTTCATACGCGTTTTGACCAACATCACCCATCCAAAGATCGCCGGTTTCTAAATCAAAACTGCATCGCCAAGGATTACGCAGACCGTACGCCCAAATTTCATCATCGCCAGTTACCCCAACAAATGGGTTACTTGGAGGAATGGCGTAGGGTGAGCCACCGTCAACATCGATTCGCAACATTTTGCCAAGGAGTTGATTTGTTATGTCTTGCGATCGGTTGCCAGGGTCACCACCACTGCCGCCATCGCCTGTTCCTATATAAAGGTATCCGTCTGGACCAAACGCAAGCCAACCACCATTGTGGTTTGAGTACGGTTGGTCGATTGTTAAAATTGTGTATCCACTTCCAGAGTCGGCGACATCTGGATCCATGGAAACGGAATACCGCTTGATATATGTGTCACCGTTACTTGCAGTGTAATTCACATAGAAATACCCGTTTTGTTCGTAGTTGGGGTGGAACGCCAACCCAAGGAGCCCTTGCTCAGAACTCGTACTTACAGTTAATGATAAAAATGCAGTTGAATTCAATGTGCCTGTATCAAGGTTATAAATTCTAATTCGACCAGTACTTCCAGAACGTTGCTCAACAATAAAAATACGGTCGTAATCATTTGGGGCAGAAACAACTTGGACAGGTCTAGCTAAACCAGTGACAAGCCGAGTAGTTGTGATGCTTGTTGTTCGAAGTGACCGAACCGGATCTTGACCTGTATGGGAAATGACAGGATCCTGGCCAGTGTGTGCCTTTGGCTTAATCGCCTTGCCAGCTATTACAAAGCAAAGCCCAGCGATTGAAGTTGTCAGTAGTATTCTTGAAACCATTATTTATCTCTCCTACAAGCCCACTAATCATGGACAAATTTCATTTGAGTCTCTATTTGTCGGCATCAGACAACTCATATTCGTACCTGGTGCCACTTCGGTTGCGTTTTAGTCCGATAAGCACCAGGCTACCTCTGAGGACGACGCAGAGGTTACCTCAGAGGTAACCTCAGAGTACTACTCAGAGGTGATAAGGGCAAGAAAAAAAGTGATTATTCATTGGTTTCTATTGATTCGCCAGCGTCACCCCACCCCACAAGACCTCCTCGGAGGGTTCTGACATCAGTAAATCCCATCGAAATCAATTCTTTACTCATGGCAATGGAAACATAATCGTTGTATGTTTCCCCAGACACGATGATGGTAGTAACATCCTCCAATTCTCCCGAAAGTAGACGCAACCACCCAAATGGGATGTTTATGGACCCCTTGATGTGAGATTTGTCGAAATCCCACACCTGTCTTGAATCAACAATTTTCACGGTTTTAATCCCAAGAAGGTTACTTTTGCCTTCTTGCATTAGTGTTACCGCCTCTCTTGGGGTGATAAATGTTAGATTTTTATCACTGATGCCACTGTTGCAACCACAAAGAAATCCAACAAGACACAATACAAAGAAACGCGATGTATTTACCATACACAGCAGAATACACGACCTGCGAAATCATTGTCGTTTGAAGTAGAAGGAGATTTCAATATGTTTTATGCAGCCATACACACACTCACAATTCTCCTTGTGGCTGGGTTGTCCCTCCATACTACTTCAGGTGTACAGCCAGGAGCACCGCCACACATTCCACCACCCACCACGCCGACGCCAACCAGTATTGCGGGCAAAGAAAAAGGACATGCAACTGTGGAGGTTCGTACAGATGTTGGGTGGGTTGGAACCTCACAAACATTTCATGTGATTGTCTACATTACTCCTGACGCTGGCTGGCACGTATACTGGAAAAATCCGGGTGCGAGTGGAGCCCCAACAGTAATACAAATGAGTGTTCCAGACGGTTTTGTTATTGGAGACCCAATCTTTCCAAGACCAACAGTGTTTCATGGAGAAGAAGGACAGACGTATGGGTACGATAAACCAGCCGCTATTTTTATTCCTGTAACTGCACCAAACACACTACATGATGGACAGGTTGATTTTGAAATAACTACTTCGTGGCTGGCATGTAAAAAAACGTGCGTGATGGGAGAACAAGAAAACACGCTTACCCTATCAACGAACGCCATGCACCAGGGTCCACTACACAAGGACCTTCGCCTTTCACAATGGTCTGCTGCACTACCTCGTCCACTTGACGATTTAGAAGGAGGAGCGAGTGCGCTTGTTGGGAATACGCTTCACATTTCTGGAGAAACAAAAATGCGACCAATTCGGTTTTTGGGTGTTGAGCAAAAAGGGATCCAGTTTGGCATTCCCGAACAGCTGGTTGTGAACGGCGGTGTGTTTCGACTTCCTGTTCCTGTTTTCCTTGATTTTGAATCATTAAAAGAGGAAACAATAATTATTGAAGGTATTTTACTGTTTGGTCGCAAGAGCGACGATCCGTCTTACGTTGTTCATTTTGCAGTTGATTCAAACACATACAAGTAAGAGGAGTTTCTCATGTTAAAACAAATCGTTGCATTTTCAATCATCACTGCGCTCTGCTCTCTAAGCATGGCGCAACCAATTGGCACACGACCACCCGTACCCAGAGAAAAACCAGATGACGCAAAAGAGAAAATCATTGCGGAAGTTGGTGAAGAAGCCCCAGCATTTGAATTACAAGATCAATTTGGGAAAACTCACAAACTTTCTGATTACGAAGGCAAAATAGTTGTTCTTGAATGGTTCAATGAAACATGCCCGTTTTGCAAAAGAACATGGGGCTCTGGACTTATTCCAAAACTTATATCAAGTTTGAACGAACAGAAAACAGACGTGGTTTATCTTGCAATTAACTCGACATCGAACAAACCAGAAGAAGAAATTCTCAAAGGTGGTGCGGAGTTTTTGGAGGAACTAAAACTAGAAACTAAAGTTCCAATGTTGATGGATTACGATGGTGCTGTAGGGCAAGCCTATGGTGCAAGAACAACACCACACATGTTTGTTATTGATACTGAGGGTGTTTTGGTGTATCAGGGAGCGTTAAGTGACGACCGCCGAGGAAAAGAAGGCGATAAAGCAGAAACACATGTTTTGCGGGCTGTTACTCAACTTGAAGCGGGCGAAAAAGTATCACCAAGCCATGTGCAACCATGGGGTTGTTCGGTTAAATATAAAGAAGAAGGCAAATCTGGGCGTGGAGGTCGTCGTGGACCTTTGGGTGGTCGACGATAAACAGTCTCAGACTACTTTAGAACCAAATTCGCTGCTGGCTAATTATTGCAAACTGACAGGCATAATGATGTAGACGAAGTTGTTGCCGCTTCGAATCAAGCCCGGCTTCTCGCTTTTCTTTAATTCGATAGTGACATCGTTAGCAGTAATAACCTTTAATGCATCCATAAGGTATACAGGATTAAACGCAATTTCGAGTTTGTCTCCGGTAAAAGATTCAATCGCGACTTCCACCTCTGCCTCCCCAGTTTCGGGAGCGCGACTGGTAATTTGCAATGTTTCATTGTCAAAAATTAAGCGTACCCCACGAGACTCTTCGTTCGTCATTAAGTGTGCACGACGAACAGCTCGGTGCAATGCCTCTTTGTTGATTACAGCTTTGCGATCAAGATCTTTTGGAATAACATCTTCAAAGGGAGGGAAGGTACCCTCAACCAAATTACTTGTGAGTGTTGAAGTGCAGCCACACTCATTATCAATGTGGAAAATAATTTGACCATCGTTAATTTTCACCGAAACGATTCCGTTGTCATCGTGTAACAATCGCTTAAGTAAAGTCATGGCTTTGGTAGGAACAATGCAATCAACCTTTTCACAGTTGCTGTCGCAAGGACCTGTTGAAAGTGCGAGGCGATGACCATTTGTTGCAACGAGTCGAATTGTTGAGTCTCGTAAATCTATATGGACACCATTGATTGCATATCTACTGTGGTCGGTAGCTGCTGCAAATACGGTTCGTTCCATGAGACCCCTGAATGAAGAGCCATCAATGGAAAAATCTGGTTCAACATCTTCAAATGTTCTAACTTGGGGGGCCTCTGAAATTGGGAATCCAAAAACCTTGAATCTTGAATCTGAAGAACGAACATTGAGCTTGTCATCATCCCCAACAATTGTGAGGGTGGAATCATCACAAGATCGAGCAATCTGTGAAAACTTGTCAGCTGGAACTAGAACTTCGCCACATTCTTCAAGATCTACCTGATCAATCGATAGAACAAGTGAAACTTCTCCATCAGTAGCAGTGAGTGTTAGGAGGCCGTCCTGCCCAGAAATTTTTACACACTGGAGTGATGGGGTTGGGGTGCGACCCGCGACGACCCCTGTTACTAAGGACATTGCCTCTACAAGGGCATCTCGATTACATATTGCTTTAATATTTGTTGCTTGTTTGACTGCCATGATTCTTGGTCTCTTTTTACTCTCTTGGGCGAATTATACCTATGCCAACAAAGGCATATTGCTGAGTGTACCAAGTGATTGAGAGAATCTCTCGTTCCTGAGGTTTTTCCAATGTTTTTACATTGCTCACATCGTCCTAACATGCAATACTGCACGCTTTCAATCACTGCAACGAAAACGCCAGTTTTCACGCATAATCACACACAGACCAACACCAAAATGGAAGGACCCATTGATGTCTTTTGAAAACGCTATTCACGCCAGAGCAATTGTTCTTGACACACTATCGCTTGAAATGTGTGCCGAATCCGGCAGTGGGCACCCAACATCCGCAATGAGCATTGGTCATCTTGTCGCAGTCTTGATGTATCGCACAATGCGTTGGCTTCCTGATAATCCTGAATGCAAAACCGCTGATCGCCTTGTACTTTCAGAGGGACACGCGGTACCAGCTGTTTATGCGGCGATGGCGGACATTGGAGCAACAGTGTACTGGAATGGTGAACCAGTCAAACTGAATCCCGACCACCTCAAAACACTTCGAGAAGCAGACTCTCCACTAGATGGTCACCCCAACCCCAAGGAAGGAATATCCTTTTTTGATGCTGCTACAGGCTCTCTCGGTCAAGGCCTTTCAGTGGCTGCAGGTCTTGGTCTTGCAGCAACAGCAGATAACACCGGAAGAAAAACATATTGCATTATTGGTGATGGTGAAGCTAGAGAAGGCCAAATCACCGAAGCGCTCGACTTTATCATGGACCACAACCTAACAAATGTGCTTCCAATTTTTAATTGCAACTCCTACGGCCAGGCAGGTGCAGTGAGCAAGCAACAATCACCAGAACGACTCGCTGATAAGCTTGAGGCGTTTGGTTTTGATGTTGCAACAATTGATGGGCACGATCCAAACGCAATAAAAGCGGCGTTTGATCAATTCAATATTCAAGGAAGAACCCAGCCAATGGCCGTGGTTGCAAAGACGATCAAAGGTTGGGGAGCCCCATCAATGCAGGGCGGTAGTTGGCACGGCAAACCAGCGTCAAAACAACAGGTTCAAGATGTTATTGCAGAACTTCGTCAAACAGGCATACAACTTACCTCTTCCCTTGCAACTGCTTCGATAGCAATACCCTCACCCCCAGAATCAACTCAACAAACCACTCCATCTTCAAACGAAATCATGTCGTTCAAGGAAGCGATGGAAAAGTGGGACATGTCAACCGTGTTGCAATCAGGAAAAATGGCAACGCGACGAGCATATGGCGTTGCGCTTCGAGCTCTTGGACACGGAAACAAAAACGTATGGGCTGTTGATGCAGATGTAAGCAACTCAACATTTAGTAATGTTTTTGGGAACGATGAAGAACTTGAAGACCGTTTTGTAGAATGCAAAATTGCTGAGCAAAACATGTACTCAGTTGGAGCGGGCTTAAGTGCTGCAGGAAAAATTCCATTCTGCTCTACATTTTCAAAGTTTATAACCCGTGGGTATGACCAAATCGAAATGGCAATTAACTCAGGTGCAAACATCAAAATTGTTGGCTCACACAGCGGCATTTCACTTGCAGCAGATGGTCCAAGCCAAATGTCATTACCAGATATTGCTTGGTTTAGAAGTTTTGGAACAATGACGGATCACCACGGAAATCCTGGGTGTTATGTGTTACAACCAGCAGATGCATGGGCAGCGTATGGCTTAACACTCGCCATGGCTGAACACACCGGATGTTCGTATCTTCGCACATTCAGACCTGATGTCGAAATGATTTACGACGAATCAACAAAGTTTGAACTTGGTGGAATGGAAGTTCTCACACAGGGTCGCGATGTTCTAATTGTTTCAGCGGGATACATGATTCACGAGTGCAACAAAGCAATCGAAGAACTCGATCGGTTGGGAATAGATGCCTCGTTGCTTGACCTATACAGTCTTCCATTTGACGAGGATCGACTACTAGATTTAGCAAATGAAAACAACGGAAATGTTTTTGTTGTTGAAGACAACTATGGTGGTTCGCTTGGCTCCGCAGTTGCTGACACTTGCGCTGCTTCTGGAGATGCCTTCACGGTAGAACAACTTCATGTTCGTCGAATTCCAAAATCATGTCGTAACCCCGAATCAGTTTTAAAAATGTGCGGTTTGCATTACACAGATATTGCCAACGGAGCAGCTCTACTATTGGGTGTCCACGCAACATCGTAATTCGTTAAAAGATATCTATGCTTGGTTTACACCTCTTGGTTGCCCTTGCTTCGACAAAACTACATAAATAACAAAAACCTCAAATGATGAGAACGAAGCAGTCGAACCCGTGGATATGGTTAATATTAAGAAGTTGCGACAAATGGCGAAATTGGCAAATAAACACCGATAGACCCATTTGAAAGTATCCTAAGCACGTATGCCACGTTATCGTTCCATCCTGTTTTGTTGTTTTGTGTTCTGTGTAGGCTGCCATGCCCTAGAGCCAACAACCCCAGAG
>JASMLG010000047.1 GCA_030748805.1 Phycisphaerales bacterium
TGAAGATGTTTTAGAACATTATTCAACACTTGAAAACTTTGTCAGCTCGGACCATCACCGTGAAACAATCTTAGAGCCACTCAATTTAACAGAGCAACAAAAAGCGGATTTGATTGCGTTCTTAGAATCGTTGACTGCGCCATTGCCGGATGAAAGTTTACTCTCATTTCCATCATCTCAGCCCAACATAACCAACAATTCGCTAAAAGTGGCGCCCAAGAAATAATCCCTAGCGATTATTTCTACTGAATGTCCCCGCTGCAAGGAATTAATATATGGGAACAGACTCGAGGGGCTTATCCACATATATTCCGCGATTTGAGGCAAAAAACGTGGTAATTAATCTCTTTTTCGGGTGATTGTCCCCAAGGGACTGTCCCCGTTTCCAGAGGAAAGGGCTGGTTACGGTTGCAGGGTTACTGCGTCTTGCGCGCGTTCAATCGTCTCGCCATCGTTAATGTCAAAATATATTTCCCAATCACCGGGCATGCTCAATAGCATTCCTGTGGTCTTGTAACTCCCATCTTCTTGAAGCGTTGTAACGGGATCAGTCATCATGCCATGTCCATGAGCAGGCATCGCCGCATCAACGCGAAGTGATTTAATATCACCATCGCCTTCGACACGAGTAATCAATTCAAACACTTCGTTCAATGGCATCTTGTCAGGTGTTGGTGAGAATGTGATTTTCCAGTTTCCTGCATTACTTGTCACGGTATGCGGAGGGGGATTCATCTCTCGCGTCCAACTCCGCCCTCGTCCAAACGTCGCTTGCCATTTTCCGTCTTGACTATACAACTGCGCGCGGTGATTGCCCCAATCAACAACAACAATTGTGCCGTCGTCAAGAACGGTAATCCCTGCTGGTTTATACATCTGGTGTGGCGCGTACCCCTTTTCACCGAAGGTTAGCAGGAGTTCGCCATCAGGAGAAAACCGTTTGATGTGGGATGCACCAATATCAGAAACAAGAATGTTCCCATTTGCTTCTATCTCAATTCCTTGGGGCTCGATAAAACCGTCGACCGTTCTCACTACTTCAAGCTCTGGGATAGTAGTTAGCGTCACTGTTTCTGCAACTGCATCAACTGACCACATTGTTTTTCCATCAGAAGAAACTGCAATATCTGCCGAATTTGGCATGACACTGTCACCATCTATTGGTCCATTCAAACATTCGTGGCTTTGTGATTTTTGAAACTTCACCATGCCGGGAATTTGCTTGAACTCGCTAGAGGCGTCGTGTTCATACACGAATGTTTTAATGTTTCCATCGCCAACAACTTTTATTTCTCCATCACCAATCCACAATCCATTAATCCATTTGAATTGGTGTGGTGCCTTTCCTTCACCACCAAATCGAGTTAACGTAATTGGAACTTTCAGCCCTGTACGAAACAAATATACGTCGCCAAGTTCTGGTTCAGCAAACAGAATTAAATCACCAAAGGAATCAACCTGTTTACCAAAGTGCGCGATGTTGGTAATCAGCGGCGCGCTTTCGGGTTCGCCTTCCCCAAGTTCGAAAATTTGTATTCGCCCTTCAAACCCTTCGCAAACAATTACTTTCGCGCCATCAGGCGAGATACTTACCGCGTTTGGATAATGTAATTTGCCTTTGCCTTCGTGTGGAAGAATTGCATGGACACCCCACTTTCCAAGCCAATTTCCATCGAAATCGTAATGATGAATTGAATGCCCATAAATATCGGGAATAATCCAACCATCATGCGTTTTCGTTGGCACGCCCGCTTCAACAACTTTTTCGATAGCGAAGTTTGGACGCTCTCCATTTCCTTGAGACGGCTCCCCTTCAATCAAAACAAGTTCAAGAGGATTTTCAATAGCTATGGTTCGTAATCGCTCACCTTCATGGGTCACTATCACGATTTCATCTGCCATACGATCTGAAACAGCAATATTTCCATCAGGAAGCCATATTGCATGGGATGGCTCAAGAAAACCATCAATTTGGCGAACAAAAGTGCCGTTTGGGGTTAGAAATACTGATACTGACAGGATTGCATGAATCATTCGAACATCCTAACAGGGTGGCTGAAATGTGTCTAAATACATTTTTAGTAAAAAAACTTCATTTTTTTGTCCATTTTGATTTTTTTTGACGCATACAAGTATGTGGAGCGATAATTACTACGCTTCTATCGAGCCCTACGGGATATCCGGCTCAAATAGTTCGAGGGAGAAACGGAAGTTTCTGGGGTACTACGGGGCATAATCTGGGTTCGAGGGCGATTAACTGCAGCAAGATCTCTTCTCCTTTGCTGCGGTTTTTTCATTGAAGAAGCCCAATATCTTTGACAACACCGTATGCTGCTGTTGCGAAGTGGTTGTACTCAAAGGACGACAAGCTACTTTACACCCCTTGCCAACTCGCATAGTTAACACCAACATTGCAAGTGACTGACCTGCGGTTGGAATCAGCCCACCTATTGATGGAACTTTGGAAGCAATCCATTGTGTTGCGTGCTGGGAAACATCTGCAAGGACAACAGATACCAGTACTCGCCGCATCAATCGAAAAGTTCCAATAGCACTTGGTCGAACTCCATAATTCATTGCAACAAGGCGAACCATACGTAGTTGCCGCCACGCAACAATTGCTCCGTCAATGATCGGCCATGGCGAAATGCCCACAAATGCGGCAATCTGTACGGACTCCTTCGCTATTAATTTGTCAGCTTTTGAATCGAGTACTGTTAATTGCATAACAATTTGTTGGCGTATTTCTTTTACAGTTTCTAATTTCTCAATACTCGAACTATCTACTTTAATTGAATGCATCCACTGCATTCCCAAGCGCCTTGCACGATGAACATCCTCACCAGCAAGAGATCTTGAAAGATAATCAACACGACGAATCGAAAAATAGCCCGCTAGCTCGACAATACATAGGTAACAGAATCCACCTACAAGCAATGTCAAACTTACGAGTGTTGCCCATCCCATGATATTTCCCGAGGAAAAACCATCCCGAATAAGTTCAACACATCCAATGCAAGACCAAAAAAAGATACACCCAACCAACCCGATAACCATCATGTACAACGCATATCGTCGCATATTCCATGTTATTGGATATCAAGCAACCAACTTTTCATTGTGTGCAAATTTGCGAGTATTCATCGTGTATTCCAAACCTTGTCGATAAAAACACAAAGGAGTTCTGCTATGTCTGAAAATGAAGAAAAAAGTTGTTGTCCTGCTGGAAAATTCCCCTTTAAGTGCTTATACGCGGTATTACACATTTTAATTTTGACGTGTATGGCAACCTCACTCTGGCAAATCGCAAACACCCTTGCGGATAAATAAATGTATGTCCATTGATTTTCCGCATTTTTGTACTGATGATGAGCTTATCTCAAAAGTAGAAACGTGGTCTATAGGCACAAAAGACCATGGACATGGAACATTTGTGAGTGATTTAATTGAGTGCCACAGTGTTCGTCTAGCTGAGACGGAGCCTGGCGGCGTTTACGATTGGCACCCTGCTCCGCGAAAACAGTATGTGGTAACACTCGCTGGAAGCATTGAATTCACATTCGGAAACGGGGAAATACTTGTCGTAAAGCCAGGTGATATATTTTTGGCAGAGGATCTTGAAGGGCGAGGACATAAATGGCGAATCATAGGGGAAGAGCCATGGAAACGGCTTTACGTTCACTTAGAAAAAGCCCCCGCAACTTAATTAGTCCTCTGGGTTTTGCTTCGCTTCTTCTACTTTGATATCTGCTTCATCTGCAGGGTCAGGAGTTACTTTTGCAGGAGGTAAGTCAGCTGGTTTAGTTGTTTCTTCTTTTTGGGCTGGTCGTTCTGCCTCATTATCAATTTCGTCACCAATTCCTTTTATGCCTTTTTTGAACTCGACAATTGATTTTCCAAAGTTACGACCGACCTCAGGTAGACGCTTTCCAAAAATAAGAACACCTATTACAAGCAAAATAACAATCTCTTGCCATCCAAAAGATCCAAAAAGTGCCAAGAAATGAGTTAAAGTGATTGATTCAAATATTGAATGTGCCATGATTATTTCCTTGACTGCTACTTGCAGGTACGTCATTCTACCAAGAGACGCTTATTTTTCTATCCCTATTGGGCATAAAAGACAATACTGGTCGATGTATTTATCAAATGAATAAACTAATTATCCATATCTCAGCACTATTAATCGGCCTACCCGCATGCACAAGTAAACAAACAATTACTAAAGAGCAAACTGACAGACCAAATTACAATCAACCGCTAATACCAGGATCGCATGCTCTCGCTGCCGTTGATTTTGACAACTGGCCAGATCTAGGAACGGCTTGGGATTCGAGGGATTTATTTCTACTTGACTCAATCGATAACAGCATTCTTTGGTACGACGCTCCATCAAGCAAACAATGGTTTCCTATTGAGGGAGTAACCCATGAGCAAGCCAAAATTTCTGCAATCACTTTAAAGTCAATATTGGAGAACTCGAATTCCAAAGAGGAATTCATAGAAGAAGTAAATAAAAGATTCAATCTTTACGAATCAGTTGGTTGTGACGGAAATGGAACAGTACTTTTTACTGGATATTATTCTCCTGACTTTCAGGCCTCAAGAACAAAGACTGAAACTTTTAAATCACCTCTTTACAAAAGGCCAAGTGATTTAGTAACTGACCCAAATTCTGGTACTCCACTAGGAAGAAAAAAACTCGATGGCTCAATTGAATCTTGGTTACCTCGTAAAGAACTTGAAACATCTGGTGACTTGGATGGAACAGAACTTGTTTGGGTTAAAGATGACCTCGACGCTTATACAATTCACGTAAATGGATCTGCTCGTTTGAGATTAAATGATGGCGAACTTATGTACATTGGGTATGCAGGGAAAACAGACCACGAATATACCGGATTAGGTCAATCAATTCTTGATTCGGGTTTGCTTCCAGTAGATAATCTAAGTTTACGTGCAATCAGACGCTTGTATGACAGAGATCCAAAGACAATCAAGAACTTAATTGACAACAATGAGTCATATGTATTCTTCAAAGAATACAATGGAGAAAAATGGCCCGCTGGCTCACTGGGAGTTCCAGTTACTCCAGAAAGATCTATTGCTACAGATAAAAAGATTTTTCCACGTGGTAGTGTTGTGCTGGTAGACACAACAGTGCGTTCATTAACCGGAGAAAAGAAACGATTTACTCAATTCATGACAGATCAAGATACGGGAGGCGCAATTAGAGCTCCAGGTAGAGCGGATTTATTTATGGGCGTGGGACCAACTGCAGGTATTAAAGCTGGCGGCCAATATGCCGAAGGGAAGTTGTATTATTTGTTCTTAAAGCCAGAATCAATCGCAATTGTTAACGAGTAATTTTGGTGGCCAAGGACGAACGGATTTACCGTTTCGCTGATCACCTTCCATTTTTGTAGTGCCGTCAAATCCGATACAAGTATCAAAATAAAACATATCGCGCAGTGGGTCAAAACAAGCACAGAAGTTAAAGAAAACATCGCCTAATTTTTCTGGGTTTAAATCGCTGTCTACTGCAAAAAACATCGAAGCGTTATTGCTTTTCTGCTGTGCATTCTCAAGCGCTACTGCCCCATCACCACCCTTCTTCTTCTCAACCGAAACAATTTCGATTGCGCCTGCGTTTGGTATTGCTCGTGTCGCGTCAAATCCTATTTTTCCGCCAGCACCAATTTCAGGTGCCGCATGGTCGAGAATATCAAGCGCACCTCGCACGACTTCGATGTCGTTATGAATGTCGATGCCACTCAACATTTCAAAGACCGCGTGTTCATCGTGTACTTCAGCCGTTTCGTTTACAACAACAATTATTTTTGTCCAAGCAAGTTGACCTGCGCCCCAAATTGCATGCATTACTTTTCGAGCGTGCTCTTTGTATTGCGGTTTAATTTGGACAAATACACAGTTGTGAAAAGTTCCAAACTTGGGCAAGTGGTAATCGATAATGTCAGGGATAAGCACTTTTAGAAGTGGTAGCATTATTCTCTCAGTTGCTTTGCCTAAATAATAATCCTCTTGCGGTGGTTGTCCAACAACGGTCGCTGGGAAAACGGCATTCTTCCGATGCGTCACTGCAGTAACGTCAACAAGGGGGTATCTATCGGGCATCGAGTAAAAACCGGTGTGATCGCCAAAAGGTCCTTCAAAGACAGCGCCATCTCCAAGAGGTTCATCGCTGGGATCCCAACCACACTGACCACAATCAGTGTTTACAAAACCCTCGATGACAATTTCACTATTAGCAGGAACCCAAAGTGGAACAGTCTTGGCGCGCACCATTTCAATTCCCTTACCTTGCAAAAAACCCGCCATCAATAATTCGCTCATACCCGGAGGAAGCGGACAGGTCGCAGCGTAGGGAAGGACTGTCTCGCCACCAAAACAAATTGCGATTGGCATTGGTTTGCCTATCGCTTTCCAAGAACGCCAATGTGACGCACCATCGTGATGAACATGCCAGTGCATTGCTAGATGTGTTTGGTCAACTAGTTGCGAGCGGTACATCCCAATGTTGTGCGACTTGGGTTTTGCTTCATCTTTGTCACCAGCATGTATCGTGTGCATCCCCGCAAACGTGATAAATCGCCCTCCACCCTCGGAAGTTCGCGATTGTTCGGGCGACATGTCATACCCCACTTTCCGTGGATCGCCGTCAAAGGGCCAGCACTTAATAATTGGTAATTTTGTTAAATCAAGTTCGCCATCTTTGACATGTTTTACAACTTCTTGGCAAAGACCACCACCCTTCAAACGCTTTGGCTTCATATTCATCAATGGCTTAAACTGTTTCGCCAATGACAGCAAATCACTTAACCCTGATGGAGGTGATATATTTGTAAAGTTAGAAATTACCTGAGCTATCTCATCAAAACCTCGGCTCCCAAGTGCCTCCTCCATTCTAAAATAAGAGCCGAATGTATTTATTGCGATTGGGAAATCACAACCATGAATATTTTCTAGCAACAATGCTTTACCGCCAAGTGCTTCGCGGCCTGGGTCAAATTCCCCTGCTGTCTTGCTCGGAGTTGGGCATGGCTCAACTACTTCAATTTGAGTAAGTTTAGTTACTTCTAGAATCGGAGATATTACATCATCAACTCGTTTCAATTCACCAAGATCTTCTAAATGTTGCAAAAAAGATTGGAGACACTTATATGCCATACTGAGAATGGTACACTCTGCACGTGGAAGTGATACAAGTAAAAGACGTTGAAAAAACATATCGCGGAAAAGTTCATGCGCTTAGAGGCGTTTCGCTTGAAGTTATGGAAGGAGAAATATTTGGATTACTTGGTCCAAATGGTGCGGGAAAATCTACTCTTGTAAAGATTTTGATGACTGTAATACACGCATCTAAGGTTTCTGGAACAATGCTTGGACAACCAATCGGAGATATAAAGAATCTAAGGAACGTTGGATATTTGCCTGAGCACCATCGATTTCCTAACTATTTAACTGGCAAACAAGTACTACATCACTATGCAGCACTATCAAAAGTTGCACGAACTAATCGGATTAAGAGGTGCGGTTCACTTTTTTCACGTCTCGGGTTGTCAGGATGGGAAAACAAAAAAGTTAGCACTTACTCAAAGGGTATGCTCCAACGTCTAGGCATTGCACTGTCATTGATGAATGATCCAATATTACTGGTGCTAGATGAGCCAACCGATGGAGTTGACCCCGTAGGACGTAGAGAAATTCGTGATTTGCTCTCAGAACTTCGTGATGAGGGCAAAGCCATTTTTCTAAATAGTCATTTGCTTAGTGAACTTGAAATGGTTTGTGATCGTGTTGCAATTATGGTTAAAGGCAAAGTCACAATGCAAGGCACAATCGATTCACTAACAAAGGACTCCAGAAGATACGAAATATTAATCAATGAAAATCCTCCTGATTGGGTCAACGAGTGTTGCGATGAAATCATAGACAAATTGATGATTGTAAGAACCGATAATGCAGAATCGATTCAACCAGTGATTGATAGGATAAGGGAGTCGGGGTTAACAATTATTTCTGTCAAACCAGTTCGTGAAAACTTAGAGGACTTATTCATGAGAGCTGTTGACCACATTGATTCTCCTGGAGCAGTGAGCTAATGCAATTTAAGTCACTGCTAATTGATTCATATCGCCAACTGAGTGCAGCTAAATTATTCTGGATAACGCTAGGACTTTCATTACTTGTAGTGTTACTCTTTGGATCGATTGGCTTTAACCAACAGGGAATATCTTTTTTCTTTGGATTGTGGGAAATAGAGTCAGAGGAACTTCGAGAAGGTAGTCCTTGGGCTAGAGGACTTTATATTGGAATATTTTCTACTTTTCTGGTCAAAGTATGGTTGGCTTGGATTGCAACTATTCTTGCATTAATTTCTACTTGTTCAATTTTTCCGGAATTTGTACACAGTGGCTCAATTGAATTAACAATATCTAAACCAATAGGACGCTTGAAACTTTTCTTCTCTAAGTATTTAGTAAGTTTACTTTTTGTAGTTCTTCAAGTATCTATTTTCTGTATTGGTGTTTTTCTATGTGTAGGATTAAGAATGGGCGAATGGAATTGGATGCTCTTCGCTGCAATCCCTATAGTTACTATTTTCTTTAGTTACCTATTTTCTATATGCGTCCTAGTTGGTTCTATTACAAAATCTAGTATTACAGCATTATTATTAACTGGTGTTTTTTGGATGTGTTTATGGTCTGTCCAATCAACCGAAGCTGTCTTAAACAGATTTGTTATCCAACAACGAGTGGACATTGAAAGATTTGAAGAAGGAATCAAAACTGGTGAAGAAGAAATTGAAAAAATTATCTTAAAATCACCGAATGATTCAAGGATTGAATCACGGAAAAGGCGGCTGGAGCAATTCAAGTCAGATACTGAGCAATCGGAGGAACTTCTCAAAACATTAACGCTTTGGCATCAACCAATCTCATGGATACTGGCGATTTCTCCTAAGACATCACAAACCATTAATTTACTTAATCGATGGCTCAGTGATCCAAATGGTTTTGACATAAACGCAATTATGTCTGGAGACATGAGCGAGTTTGATAATATGGAAGAGATTGACCCAACTAGCCGAAATGCTCGAGAGAGAGAAGCAAACAAGAGAATGCAGGAGGACTACGATACTCGTTCCTTTTGGTATGTAATTGGAACTTCACTTATATTTGAAGCGTTTGTACTTTGGATCGCGTCTTGGCATTTCTACCGAAAAGATTTTTAACAGACACGTGACCTTTTCCTGATTTCTCCAAAAAAATGACCGCGGGTCAATTAATTACCAAGTTCTCGACCTCTATCTCGAGCAGAAATAATGGCATCTTCAATTGCTTTTGGTACTTTTCGTTCGTTCATGACTTGCAAAGCTGCAGCAGTAGTCCCACCCTTACTTGTAACCGCTTCTCTCAATTCACTTGCACCTCTTTGGTCACGAAGTAATAATTCTGATGCTCCAAGAACAGTTTGTTGTGCAAGTGCAGTTGCTGCTTCTCTTGTTAAACCCGATTTAATTCCCCCTTCAATCATTGATTCAACAAGCAGAAATAGATATGCTGGACCACTACCGCTTATTGCTGTTACTGCATCCATCTGGTCTTCTGTTACTTCAACAACAATCCCTATCGAAGAAAATATATCTTTGGCGAAAGAAACATCTTCATCCTTTGCAGATTTTCCGGCAGTAATACCTGTGGCTCCATAGCCAATTGAGCAAGGCAAATTTGGCATTATTCTTACAATCCTAGAATGCCCTATAGACGCAGCAATTTTTTGAGTTCCTACCCCCGCCATAATAGAAAAAACAGTGTTTGAATTAAATGAAGTTTCAATCTTGTCGAATATCTGAGGTTTAATTGCAAGTAGAGTTACCTCTGATTTTGGAAGTTCAGATGAGTTTGTAACAGATAAGCAGCCCAAATTATCATAAAAATCTCTGCAACTTATTTCAGGATCAGCCACTGCAATATTATCTGGACTAAGTAGTTCTGCGCTTATTACACCTTTGATTATTGCCCTAGCCATATTTCCGCCACCTATAACTGATAATGTAATACTCATAGTTTGTAAGGTACACTATCAGCATGAGCAACGGTCAGGAAACCCAAATAGCACCATTACCTTTTGAAACGCCTGTTTCAGAGATTGATAAACAGATTCAGGCAATCAACAAGCGTGATGATTCCGATGGATATACAGATGAACTTGAAAAACTTAAGAATACTAGGGACAGTATTCTAGAAAAGTTATATGAAAACCTCAGCCCCTGGCAAACAGTACAAGTGGCTCGTCATAAAAATAGACCTCAAACTACTGACTACATCAAAATGATTTGCCGAGACTTTCGTGAACTTCATGGTGACAGGCATTTTGGTGATGACCCTGCAATTGTTACTGGATTCGCAAGAATTGGATCTTATAAAGTTATGATAGTTGGTCATCAAAAGGGTAAGAATACAGATGAAAGAATCGCCTGTCATTTCGGATGTGCTCATCCAGAGGGCTACAGAAAAGCCCTCGCAAAAATGAAACTTGCCGAAAAGTATGGCATTCCAGTAGTTGCTTTAATTGATACTCCAGGAGCTTATCCAGGGCTAAAGGCTGAGGAACGCGGTCAAGCCGAAGCAATAGCGATGAATCTCAAAGAGATGAGTCGACTGAAAACACCAATCGTATCTGTTGTTATTGGTGAGGGTGGATCTGGGGGGGCACTTGGTTTAGGAGTTGCCGACAGAGTTGCTATGCTTCAATACTCTTGGTATTCGGTTATTAGCCCAGAGGGCTGTGCTGCAATCCTTTGGAAAATTGCAAACGAAGAAACAAACCAAGCCGCTGCATCAGGTCTAGCGCTAACGAGCAAAGATAACCTTAAAAACGGTCTTATAGATGCGATTATTCCAGAGCCAAAAGGTGGTGCTCATCGGGATAATGAACTTGCAGCTTCAAATCTGGAAAAATGGATTGTTGACTCGCTGAGAGATTTAGAGAGATTCAACCCACAAGCTTTAGTGCATCGTAGATATGAGAAATTTTCCAGCATGGGTGTTGCTTCCTGCGAAAATAGCACCGATTGACTTTAGGCGTAAATAACCATAAAATGTGGTATTCCACGTTGAACTCTGCACCCGAAGCAGCGGCGCAACCTGTTTATTTACAGGTGCTTATGAAAGGATTGGTTTGTGGCCAAGAAAAAAACAACTAAGAAGAAAACCTCCAAAAAGAGGGTAGCAAAAAAGACCAGTAAGAAAACTGCAAAAAAGAAAATTGCAAAGAGGGCTACTCGTAAAAAAATAACCAAGAAGAAGGTCGCTAAGAAGAGGGTTGCGAAGAAAAAAGTTGCAAAGAGGGCAACTCCTAAAAAAACCGCAAAAAAGAAGGTTGCGAAGAAGAAAGTTGCAAAGAAAATTATTCGACGAAGACGTGGAGTCTCTGTTTCTGATGCTGCTCGTGAATCTCAAGCTGATGAGAACGGATACGTATTTATCAACGGTCGTAAAATACGGATGATTTCGACAAATGGTGTATCTAAAAAGAAGAAGAGGTCACCAAAACCCAATAAGAACATTGTTTCAAAAAAACAAATTAATATAAAAACTAAATTAACTGCAAAGCAACTTCGACACTATCGTGATCGACTGTTGAAATATCGAGCACAACTACTTGTTGACCTTGGAGCAATCGAAAAAGAAGCGCTTGACGCAAGTTCGGACATCAGCCACATGCCTATTCACATGGCTGATGTTGGTAGTGATGCTTATGAGCAGGATTTAAAACTCGGCATGGCAGCAAGTGAGCGCAAGCGAATTCTCGATATTGAGGATGCGCTTGTAAGGATTAAAAAGAAAACTTACGGCGTCTGCTACTTAACAGGTGAAACAATTCCAGAGGCACGACTTCGTGCTAAACCATGGGCAAAGTTCACTAAAGAAGCGGCAGAAAAAGTCGAACGTCGAACTCGCTAAAAATGATGACTCCTGCATGGCGTTCAACAAAATCGTGGGTAATTCTTCTATCAGTCATGATTGTTGGGTTTTCGCTAGATATATCATCAAAGACAATAGCTTTTGACAACGTCGCAGGTCAACAAATCATCTTAGAACGCGATCAGCTTCTCTCAAATCCAAGGTGGTCTCCGATTCCAATTCATGAATCAATCATTGTCATACCACCAAAACTTTTGAATTTTCGACTTGTTCTCAATGATGGTGCTGTTTTTGGCATTGGATCCCAACAACGTATTTTCTTCATCATTTTTACCTTTATTGCACTTGGAATTGCCTGTTGGATTTTTGCCAGACACACATCATCAAAAAACACTTTGGCTCATATAGCCCTCGGTCTGGTTCTTGGAGGTGGTCTTGGCAATTTGTATGACCGCATTGCTATTGGAAGGGTTAGAGATTTTATGCATTTGCTTCCTGATAGACATTTACCGTTTGGGTGGTCATGGCCAGGAAGCAACACTGAGTTGTTTCCATGGATTTTTAATACAGGTGATGTTTTGTTGTTAACAGGTATGGGTTTATTGATGATTTTCTTTTGGAAACAACCCACGCAAGATAGCAGCAAATCTACTTCAACAACATCTCCTGAACCTTCTCGGACTGAATCAAATCGTTCTGAGTAAGAAATTCCGGTAAACTTTCGAGTTGTTTTGCTTCCAACAAAGTAAATGGACCAACTTCTGTCCTTCTTATTTCTACACAATATCCACCAACGTTTAATTGTTCGCCTAGGTCTCTTGCAAGTGATCGAACGTAAAAGCCTTTTCCACAAGAAATGTCGATTTTGACAGTTGGCCACTTGTATTCAATTACAGAAATCTTATGAACCACTATTTTTCTTGGTTTCAGTTTTACCTCTTTTCCTTTTCTTGCAAACGAATATGCCCTTCGTCCGTCTACTTTTACTGCACTGTAAACAGGTGGTGATTGCATAATTTCACCTGAAAATGACTTGACTGCCATTTCAATTTCTTCATTAGTCGGTATTTTTTCTATATATATTTCTTCACGCTCGGACTCTGCATCGTGACCTTTTGTTACAGCTGAGAGATCAATGACGGTTGTATATCTTTTGTCTGTGTCCATCATTTGACCGAGTTTTTTAGTCATCTTACCAACCCCAAGAACTAAAACTCCTGTCGCCAGAGGATCAAGAGTACCAGCGTGACCAGTTTTCGTCTTGTGGCACTTTCTCCTAACTAAATTCACCATTGACATTGACGTTGGACCACGTGGCTTATCAATGACAATCACTCCATTAAGTTGAGGTTTGCCTGCATGCACCATATCGGTACAATACCCTGTTCACTTGGACAGGTGACCGAGCGGCTGATGGTGCAGCACTGGAAATGCTGTGTGCGCCTTGTGCGTACCGAGGGTTCGAATCCCTCCCTGTCCGTTCTCGGGCTGTAGCGCAGTTTGGTTAGCGCGCCTGACTGGGGGTCAGGAGGTCGGAGGTTCAAATCCTCTCAGCCCGACTATGAAGAAACACCGAAGCCACGCTTCGGTGTTTATTTGTAGTCGGAAAAGCATGCGAAACGCATGCTTTTATGTATTTCAGATGCTAGGCTTGGATTAGAACGAAGCGCCCGACCCAATCCTAGCATCTGAAATACACGCTTGACGATTCGTCAGTTTCAACAGCAAAGCTGTTGAAAGTGTCAAATCCTCTCAGCCCGACTATGAAGAAACACCGAAGCCACGCTTCGGTGTTTATTTGTAGTCGGAAAAGCATGCGAAACGCACTAATTCAAGCACCCTACTCTTTTTTGCCGATTTGAATACGTGCTTACCAGTGCCCTAGCAATGTTCTTTTTTTGTTCTCTATTTCTATGCGCTAGTTTTGGAGCATTCATCGAAAAGCAGTAGCCAGAACACCTTTGTATTTACTTTTCTTTCGAATTGCTTTGAATGCGTATCTCACTAGAGGGGATGAGTTTTCCAGAATCCATACCGGGACAAGGCGTTTCGTACTTAGCGCGTTGCCATGCTGATTCGGAGCGAAGATTCTCTCTCCAAAACGGCCACGTCCTGCACTGTAACGGTCTTGCTTCATAGAGTTTACAACTTGGCTTCTCTGTTTCTCTATCTAAAAAAACACAATCGTATTTCCCAGAAATCACATTTTCGGTCAACGACCACCGAGTACCCACCTTCCGTGTGTACCTCGCATAAAAATCATCGACGCTGATTTTGAGTTCCTTCGCCATTGCACGCCCCTCGGCATCAGTAAACCAAACCGCTCCGGTTGGACCAGTGCAACAATTTCCGCTCTGATTACATAAAAAACAAAGTCCATCTTCAAACCAATCACTCATAGATTGCATCCTATATCAAAAAACCTACCACACATCGGTTACTAAGGTCGGTATCATCGTACCTAAGGAGTTTGTATGGCACAGGAACGTGGACATTGGGCATCTCGATTTGGTTTCATTTTGGCAGCAGCTGGTTCTGCTGTTGGTTTGGGAAACATTTGGAAGTTTCCATATATCACTGGCGAAAATGGTGGTGGTTGGTTTGTTCTCATTTACCTTGGTTGCATTGCAATTGTGGGCTTACCAATAATGATGGCAGAAGTTCTGATTGGTCGCTCCTCTCAGCTTTCACCTGTTGGTGCATTTCGAAAATTCTCACATGGTGGCAGCCCTTGGATGGGGATTGGTTGGCTTGGGGTACTTGCTGCTTTCGTAATTCTAAGTTACTACTCCATCGTCGCTGGATGGGCAATGCATTACACATGGCTTTCCGTTTCCACTGGTTTTGCAGAAATGGAGTCCGAAGCAATTGGGGCGATTTTTGGTTCTGTCTATGAAAACCCATGGATTAACATTGGCTGGCACGGTGCATTCATGGCAATCACCATAGCAATAGTTGCAAAAGGTGTGCACGGTGGAATTGAACTTGCAAGCCGAGTACTTATGCCTTTACTTTTTATCATTCTTTTGGTGCTCCTAATTTATGCTGCTACTAGCGACGGCTTTGCACAAGCGTTCAAGTTTATATTTATGCCTGACACATCCAAACTAACTGGAGCGTCAGTCCTTGAAGCCCTTGGTCACAGTTTCTTTACACTTAGTTTAGGCATGGGGGCAATGATTACTTATGGCAGTTACCTTCACAAGAAAGACGATTTGGTCTCGACATCTATTACTATCGCCATCCTTGATACTGGGGTTGCGATTGTTGCTTGTTTAGTTCTTTTTCCAATAATTTTCTCAGTCGGAATGGATCCCGCAGCCGGTCCTGGTCTTGTTTTTGTAAGCATTCCAATAGCATTTAGCCAAATGGCAGGTGGAGCAATTCTAGCACCCCTATTCTTCTTACTTCTAACTTTTGCAGCACTTACAAGTGCAATATCACTACTTGAAGTTGCAGTGGCATATTTTGTAGATGAAATAAAAATTCCACGAATTATCGCCACTATTATGACGGGTGTTGTCATTTTCATTTTTGGCATTCCATCGGCGTTAAGCGGTGGCACTGCACTCTTTGGAAGTGGATTTGCTGATATGACCCAATCCATCTTCGGAGAAGGTGATGGTAAAAATTGGTTTGATTTATTTGATTATCTCGCAAGCAACTGGATGTTGCCTCTTGGTGGCTTAGGTATAGCTGTCTTTGTTGCTTGGAGAATGGGCGACAAAGCACGCGAAGAGGGTTTCAAGACCAGTAATCATCTAGGCAAAATGTATTGGGGATGGGTCTTTTTACTTAGGTACATTGTGCCAATTGGGGTACTGGCTGTCTTTTTACACGCAATTGGCATTATCTAACACAAGGATAGTTTTATGGAATCATTGATGCAGTTCGTAGACAAAATCAACGGAGTACTTTGGGACAATAGCGTGCTTTACATCTTGCTTGGAGTTGGTGTTCTGTTCACTGTCTGGACAGTGCTTGGTCAATACAAAGCATTAACGCATGGTGTTGCAGTAGTACGCGGTGTTTACGATCGAAAAGATGACCCAGGTGCTATCAATCACTTCCAAGCACTCTCCGCTGCGTTATCTGCAACTGTTGGGCTTGGAAACATTGGAGGTGTTGCAATAGCAATTGCTCTTGGTGGACCGGGCGCTGTTTTCTGGATGTGGATTGTTGGATTCTTCGGAATGGCTATTAAGATGACAGAGGTCACCCAATCGATGCTTTATCGAAACACTAATGATCCTGATAACCCACATGGTGGTCCGATGTGGGTTGCTTCAGTAGGTCTTGCAAAATATCATCCATCACTTAAACCCCTTGGCATATTCATAGGCGGGATTTTCTGCATCACCCTACTTATTTCAACAATTACAGGCGGGAATATGTTTCAAGCATGGAACGTTGCGGAAGTTACAGAAATGAACTTTGGAGTTCCAAGTGCAGTTACTGGGGTTATTCTTGCTGT
Organism: Phycisphaerales bacterium; assembly: GCA_030748805.1. Next base: position 16,426 of record JASMLG010000047.1, read on the forward strand.
TCTTGTTGGACTTGTGATTGTAGGAGGAATAAAACGAATAGGTGCTGTAGCAGGTCGCCTTGTACCCTTTATGTGTGCAATTTACTTACTCATGGGACTCGTTGTAATCCTCATGACAATCGACCAACTTCCAAACGCTTTTGGATCTATCTTCAGAGGAGCATTTAGTCCAACTGAAGGTCAGAATGCCTTTGTTGGAGGCACAGTTGGATATGCGTTTTTGATGGGAATGAAAAGAGCGCTCTTTTCAAATGAAGCGGGTCAGGGCTCCGCACCAATCGCACACTCCGCAGCGAAAACAGATGAGCCAGCGAGAGAGGGTGTAGTTGCGGGTCTTGGACCTTTCATTGACACAATCGTTGTATGCACAATGACTGCACTTGTCATCATTATGAGTGGAGCATGGAACCGTGCTCCTGAAGGGACTTTCGATGCAACTATGATTGCATATTCACAATCAGAAGATGGTTGGACAATCGATACCCCTCCTCTTGTAAGTAGTGATTCGTGGCGAGAAGGTGATGAGACCGTCTTCTGTGTTCTTGAAGCAAGTGATGGAAGTAGAGAAAGACTTACTGGGAATGTTTCCATGGATGGCGATTCATACTCAATCAATTGGAACTCTGATGATTCATTTACTTCCCAACCAATCATGCTAGATGGAGGTGTTTATGCAAACTTGCCGGGGGCTTCGTTAACAAGCCACGCCTTTGACCGAATCATTCCTGAAAGTGGGCGGTGGCTAGTAACCCTTGCTGCATGGTTATTTGCGATTTCAACTATGATTTCTTGGAGTTACTACGGCGAACAGGGAATTGTTTACTTGCTAGGTTCTTGGGCAGTTCTACCCTACAAAGTTATTTATTGTTTGCTTGCTGTCATCGCTACGGTTGGAATCATCACAACAGACGCTGCGCTCGATGCA
>JASMLG010000048.1 GCA_030748805.1 Phycisphaerales bacterium
AATACATTCATCTAGGTCTGGTATCGGGGAGAGTGCAACCTGTGCAAATAATCCTTCTACTACTTCATTTTGCAACGCGGCAGTAACTGCACCACAACTCGAATGACCCATGACCACAATTAATCTCGTGCCAAGATGCCCGACTGCGTACTCAATACTCTCAACAATTTCGTGGGTTGGGATGTTGCCCGCAACAGCGCAAACAAATAATTTACCAAGCGGTTGGTCAAACACAATTTCAGGCGCGACACGTGAATCAGCGCACCGAATAATTGCTGCAATTGGTAATTGTCCCGCAACAAGTTCTCTTCGGTCTTCGGGTTCGTTCAACGAAGTCGTCCTTCCTTCAGCATACCGCAGGTTGCCGGTTTTTAATTCGGATAATGCATGCTCTGGAGTCATTATGGTTTTAACTTTCTTTCAATTAACACGTCCATGTTGGGTTTTGGTAACTTTTCTAAGTACGGTTCAAACTGGACTCTAGTTATATTCATCAAAAAACTATAAATAGATGTAGCGTTATTATTTGTTAATGGAACAGTAAATTTATTATCAATCTCATCTCTGCGGATTCGTATTTTGTAATGACCTGTGCCTTTATTATCGTCGGTTTTCGGAGGATTTAATAACCACCCAGATGTGTTGATTAATTGCTCAAACTCTTGTTGTTGATTACCATCCAAATCACCCTGCCATGTAGTTTTCCCCTCGACAGCATTTAGCCCTCCGCCATAAGAAACTGTCTTATTGTTATCAACTATAAGCAATACAGCTTGCTGTGGTGCTGACATTTCCAAACGTAATTGATTCCCAACGAATGTTGTCTCACACCCAAAGAAAAACAACAAGAACAAAAAGTAAAACCTCTTCATTGTGTCTCTCCTTCAACATAACGTTCGTATGGATTACCTCCTAAGTCGTATCTTACTGGTTCTTCATAACCCTCGACATCTGGCAAATCCGTCGCCCAAGCATAGTCCGCGAGTAATCGTATTAGTTTTTTAAATGCAGGGTCCGCTTGTTGCTCTTTGGAAATGTACCGAATGAAGTTCCAATATTTGCCATCGCCATTGACAGCAATCATATAAACCGAACCATCTTTGGGCTTAGGCAATAACTGAAAATTCACGGTCTCATCAGCACGCTTAGGTGAAGACATGCCCATTTGATCTAAACGATTCCAAATAATTGCAATTTGCTCTCTTGAAAGTAGTCGTGTTCTTGCGGGTAACGTATTCGGCCCCCAGCCATCCTCGTCTCCGTGGTGCAATGCACCGTTTGGAAAAACAACAAATCTCGATGATTTCATGTGGGCAAGCGTGTGTGGCTCTGTCGTGACTACGGTAATGTCAAGTGAAAAGTCATTCGGTGCGATCGATAATGGGTCTGTTACAGGGGGGTTTGCGGTGCATCCCGTTAGTAAGATTACAGAAAAAATTGTGAGCAATAGAGATAGTTGGCTTTTCATTCCACGCAGAATAGCTATTCTGCGTGAATGTTGGTAACTACAAACTGGATCAATGACTATTTGAAGAATAAAGTTTCTCCTGAAGATCAAGCAGAACTCCTCTCTGCCGCAGGTTTTCCGCTTGAGGGGCGGGATGATTTGCCCGATGGTGACGCCTGCCAAGACTTTGAAATGACCTCAAATCGGGGAGATTGCACGTGCCATATCGGGCTTGCAAGAGAAATCGCCGCAAGAACAGATAATGAATTGGTCATACCTGATAACACAGTGGATGATTCCGGTTCGCCAGTTGCCGAATCAGCCGCAGTTACTAATCAAGAACAAGAACTTTGTCCTCTCTATACCGCTCGAGTAATTCTTGGTGTCAACGTCAACGATTCACCCAAATGGCTCAAGACAAAAATTGAAAACCGTGGTGACGTCCCCCGCAACTCTATTGTTGATGCAACCAATTTTGTGCTTTTTGAACATGGGCAACCAACACACGTTTTTGACCTTGACAAACTTGCTGGAAACAAAATCATAGTTCGCCTTGCAAAAGATGGAGAAACGTTTTTGCCTCTTGGTGAGGATGCAACACCCATCAAACTAACAAGCGATGATTTGGTCATCGCAGATGCAGAGAAACCAGTAGCACTCGCGGGCGTAAAGGGTGGTGCAGATACCGCCGTTACATCAGACACAAAAAACATACTCATCGAATCGGCTACTTTTGACCCTATTCTCGTTCGAGAAATGAGTAGACGACATAATCTTTCTAGCGATTCAAGTTTTCGCTTTGAACGTGTCGTCAATGCGCATCAAGTTGAGCCATGCGCCGATCGACTAGCCGGTTTACTGCTTGAAGTTGCAGGAGGTACACTCTGTAAAGGCACTTTGCGTGATGGGAAAGAACTTCCTGAACCAATCACCGTTTCAATGCGAACTGAGTACTGCAAAGAACGTTTGGGTAACGAAATTTCCGACGATTTGATTGTCAATTGTTTAAACTCTGTTGGCTTTAAAGCAAGTTGCAATAGTGGAAAAGTAACCGCAGAGGTTCCCTACTTTCGAGGAGATATCCACAGAGAAATCGATCTTGTCGAAGAAGTTGGGCGTGTACATGGATATGAAAAAATTGCAATTGAAGAATCGATTGAAGTACGAGTTCCAAGTTCGGGCGGAGAAGCGGCTGGAAGACAAGCAGTTTTGGATTCTCTTGCCGGAATGGGCTTTATTGAATGTGTAACTCACTCATTAATTTCGATAAAAGCCGCAAATCAATTTTTACTTGATGGAGAAACTCCTCTCACAATTGATGACGATAGGGCTACAGCAGAACCCGCTCTTCGCCCATCACTTATTCCAAGTTTGCTTACCGTAAGAAAGCACAATGAAGACAATGGTGTAAAGCAACTTAACCTCGCTGAACTTGGCTCTGTCTTTGTTCTTAAGGGTGATACACACGAAGAGCAAACTGAACTCGCTTTAGTCATGGACGCAAAGGAAGAGGAAGGCATCGGCAAAATTCGTGGTGTCATCGACCGCCTTTGCGCAATTCTTACTGGATCGGATGACGTTTCTGTCTCTTTGAACGAAAACACCTCTTGGCTTGAGCCGGGAGGAGATATCGCTTTGCAGGGAATCGTCGTCGGTCGGGTTGGTCGCCTTTCCACATCTGTACAAAAAAATTGGGACCTCCCAATGACATTACACATTGCCCAACTTTATATCGAGGCCTTGCTTTCAAACTTCCCGCCCGACGTGCAATCGCACGCGTTACCAAAGCAACCATCCATCGAAAGAGATATCACTGTTATTCTGGATGAAAGTGTTCAGTGGTCCTCTCTCCAAGAAGCAATTACAGCGTTAAATCTTGAACACCTTGAGAATGTTTCTTTTGTCACAACATTTAGAGGTAAAAACGTTGGCGTTGGCAAAAAATCTCTTACCTTAAAATTGCGTTTTCGTGACTTACAAAGAACGCTAACTCACGATGAAGTTGATGGTCCAACCTCTAAAGCAATCAAGCTGTTGACAGAACAATTCTCGGCAGAGATTAGATCGTAATGACCATTACTACACAAACTGTGAACGAACTACTCACTTCTCTTGCGGCAAAGCAACCAACGCCTGGCGGAGGTGCTGTTGCTGGGATACTTGCTGCACTTTCAACATCACTTGCACAAATGGTTCTCGCGTACACTGAAGGTAAAAGCAGGTACAAAGAGCATGAGAAACTGCAAACTGACTGCGCTAATTTTTTGCAATCTGCATCGGATGAAGCAATCGTCCTAGCAGAAGAAGATGCAAGGGCATATAAAGCACTAAATGCCTTGTGGAAACTAGAAAAGGATAATCCAAAGCGCATTGCTTCTTGGGATGATGCTCTTGGCCATGCAATAGAAGTTCCAATGAAGACCATGGAACTTAGCAATCGAATCTTAATAACCCTACAAACTCTCGTTGGCAAAACGAATGCCATGCTATCTAGCGATTTAGTTATTGCTGCAATTCTTGCGGAGTCCGCTGCTCGGGCTGCGTCACTTAATGTTGAAATAAATTTGCAGCAATTAGCCAAGGACGAACATCGCGACACTCTGCAAACACAAACAGTCACGATGCTCGCAGATTGCAAAACAATCTGCAAATCCATTGGAGATGCGTGCTAGGGTATAATCGGTGAGAGATGTTGAAGATCGCCCCAAAAGCAAATATTTTCGATTCTGCTGTTTTGCAAGATGTTGCAGATGGCATGCTTCGAATTACACCAGAGCAAGCATTGCAGTTGTACCAAGAAATGCCACTTCCAGAACTTGGGCGTTGGGCTGACAAACGGTGCCGTGCGCTTCATGGCGATTTTTTGCGTACCTACATCGTCGACCGAAATATAAATTACACGAATGTGTGCACAGCAA
>JASMLG010000049.1 GCA_030748805.1 Phycisphaerales bacterium
CATCTCGTTACAGCAGATGATGCTAGTTCTTTGCAAATCCAATTTGGTCGTACAAAATTACCGGTTGGAACCACGCTTCGAATGACTTCACTACTAGATGGTGCAGTACAACACCATCGAAGCGAAACGTTCAAACAGTGGCGAGGAAAAAGTGCTTGGTTTAATGGCTCAATGGTTATTGTGGAACTTGTAGCCGATGCTGGTGCTCAAAAAGCACACGTTTCAATAGATGCAATCAACGTCTTGCACAATTCGGGCGAAGACAGAACGATCTGTGGAGCAAATGACGACCGTCTACCAAGTTATAGCGATCGATGCGCAAGAGCAATTCCAATTGGTTGCACAGCGTGGATTATCGATGATGCAAACCACACCTTTCTCACTGCTGGGCACTGCGCATCTGATGGCATTGCTGATATTGACACAGTAGAATTTAACGTCCCGTTGAGTGATGGTGGAGGTTCCATCCAGCATCCAGGGCCAGAAGACCAGTACGCAACAGATCCCGAATCATTTCAACATGGGTACAGCGGTATTGGTGACGACTGGGCATATTTTGGATGCTTCCCAAATACCGAAACTGGACTAACTCCTTATCAAGTGCAAGACGATTATTACATCCTCTCAGATGTTGCACCTCCTGTTAGCGGACAACAAATAACCATTACTGGCTACGGAACTGTTTCGCCACCAGTAACACCCACTTGGAATCAAGTTCAAAAAACACACACCGGACCATACGCTCAACAGAGCGGAACATCTATTGCATACCAAACTGACACAAGTGGTGGAAATAGCGGTTCACCTGTTCTTAACGAAGACACTGGTGAAGCTATTGGCATACACACAAATGGCGGGTGCGATTCTGGCGGTGGTGAAAATTGGGGTTGTGCAATTCACAATAGCGGTCTTCAAAATGCACTTGCAAATCCGCTAGGCGTTTGTATTCCAAATATTATCCTTTTCGAATTCCCAAATGGCATACCAAATGAAATTCTTCCAAACACACCAACGGAATTTGAATTTTCTGTTCTTGCAGGAGACGAAACACCTATTCCAGACAGCGTTGATGTTCTATTGACTATTGATGGTTCGCAACAAAATTTAAGCAGTACGCCACAGGGCAATGATTTATATTCCGTCATTATTCCATCCCTTTCTTGCGATGAAGTGGTTTCGTTCTACATTACTGCAACCGGCGATGGCGGTTCCGTAGTTACCTATCCATCGAACGCTCCAAGCGACCAAAACGATGTAGCAATTGGAACTCTCGTTGAGGATGTAATCTTTGTTGAAGATTTTAACGATGGCATTCCAACTAGTTGGGGAACATCTGGACTTTGGAATGGAAGTTCTTCTTGCGCTCCAAGCGGAACGTGCGATGGTGGAAGTGCGGCTTATTTTGGCATCACCACACAATGCACCTACGACAATGGATCGGAAGTTACAGGATCCTTGACATCCCCTTCGATATCACTCGATGGCATGTTTGGTGATGTTGTGCTTACATACTGTTCTTCTCTCGTAACGGAAAACTTAAGCGGATACGACACAGCCGAGGTACGAGTTAACGGTGTCACAATTGATGAACCCTCTGAAACAAGTTCTTGGGAAGAACGAACGGTATACATTTCTAATAGTGGCGGTGACTCCATCACAATTGAATGGATTTTTGACTCGGTTGACAGTTTATACAATGACTATCGGGGTTGGCATGTTGATGGTGTTCGCATTAGTTCTTGGACAACTGACTGTGATGACACTGCAACTTGCGATGGAGACATAAACAGTGATGGCTCGGTCAACGTTGTTGACTTATTGACAGTCATCGACCAATGGGGCACAAATGGCTCCGCCGATGTCAATGGTGATGGAATTGTCGATGTGTCAGATATACTCATGCTCGTAGGCAACTGGGGTGCTTGCGAATAAATACATTTACGGCCCCTTGCCTAATTTACCATCTTGTCAATTTGTTCTACAAATGACTTTATTTCCCTTGCATTAGGTTTCATGCACAATACGATGGGTGGCTAGAGAGAGAAAACACAAAGTACTTAATTGGAGAAAAAATGCTTAATAAAACAATCTATATCGCTGCCTCTTTACTCATTACTGGCACCACTTATGCGGGTCTCAATGGTGAGACATTCCACCTAACATCTGAGGCAACGGATTCCCCGCTACTTCCTGGAGGTCAATTCGATGACCTTGGAAATTTTGTTGTTGGCAATGGGATTGAATGGAGCCAAATGTACCCTGTGTACGACTACCAACAACTTGGAGCTCCCATCATCGGAGAGTACACTTACACCTTGGACATTGGCGACGACTACATTGAAACATCAGCTTCTTGGACAATTTATGTCAATCCGGGCTCAAAGAATCCTTACTCAAGTTATTTCAGTTTATTACCGTGCGCTTTTTACGGGTTTCATTTAAATTTTGATAACCCTACTAACCTTTCGCAAAACCAACAATTACAAGTCACTTCCAACAATGCTCCTGTTGGGCAAATGGGCGATCTTAATTTGTTTGCGAACATTGACCCTGCACTCGAGCAGTGGGTCGATGCACAAGCAGTTGCTCCAGAATCACCTACAAGAATTACTGTTGGAGAAAGCACGCTTGACCTAAACTTGCAAGGAACGGCTTGGGGATGGTTTGAAACTTTCCAAGGTGTAATCTATACCGAAACTTCAAGAATTGATTTGGATTTTAACTGCGTAGCAGATACCACCGGTGACGGAATCGTCAATGTTGCAGATATTCTTCAACTCATCGGAGCATGGGGGCCGTGCGCTGGATGCAATGAAGATATTAATAATGATGGCAGTGTTGACGTTGCAGACCTTCTTGACCTTATCGCTGCTTGGGGTGCATGCCCGTAACTGCTTATTCTTCTAGATGGATGGCCAGATGGAAGCGTTACAACTGCTGAAATGTTTGTAAAACTTAAGAAAACACAGAAGTAATTGGCGTAGATGTTTCAGTGGGGCAATTCCTGGGAGCGATTGAAAATGCATGAAAAGGCCAGTGCCAAATCTCCCCTTTATTTGAAGTTGAACACAACTTGAGCAAAAAAGATGTTGCCCCACTGCCAGCTTCCCCATAATCAGCCCCCCCCATATAATGAGTAATATAGGCTGTTCGCCGAGTTTTACCATTTTATCCCACTAAACAGTTGACTCCTGGTTTGTCCGATGTCACAATTAATCTTGTGGCGATGGAAATTAAAAAAATAAACCTAGCAATAGCGATTGGCTTAACAGGAACAGTAACAACTCTAATTACAATCGCACAAGTTAACTCACCCGACAGAGTTTGCTACTCGATAGGTCCAGATGTAGTAAGTACATTTTGGGACTCACACAATTACGGGCCACTTGATGGCATTTCCGCTTTCGCGTTTGGAACCGACGCTTGTAATATTGGCGATGAAGTTCTTAACTGGGAAGGCGATAATGAAAATCACCCAGTCATTGCAACGTCGGTTTATAAATTAGACAATAACCGTTTTGAACAAGTTGGTATGTCATGGGTGAAACATGGTTTCGCTGCTGCTCAAAGCCCAGGTCGTTGCGATTGCGAATGCATTCATCCTGGCGACTACCAACATCTTGGAATTGGATGCGCGGATGCATACGGTGCAACTACAAATGGTTATCAAGGATATTTGGGACCACGTTCAGATGTAAATGGATTTACTGGCGAGTTTCCTTTCCCACCTGA
>JASMLG010000050.1 GCA_030748805.1 Phycisphaerales bacterium
TTGAAAGTGAAAGGGCAGCACCAGTGAACTTCAGTGGTATCAATTGGTTGTGAATGCGCCTTTCATTTTGAAAGTGGAAGGGTACCGTTTGGTGGAATCTTACATTGATCTGGTTTTGTAAATAAGTTTGTGAAAATCACATTGTTTCCACCAATGGAAATAGTTCCACTATCAACGTTCATGCTGAACCTAGTCCATCCGCCATCATCTTTACGTGGCAATTCAGTTTTTTTGCCATCAACAACTACAAAAACCGAGGATGTCACTTCGTTGCATTTGTAATCGAACATAAAAGTAGCGTCTTCAAAAGTTTTTTTTGTCTGAAGTGTTTTGTCACCTTGTTTACAGTGGATAACGTTGTTTGATGCGTACCATTCATCCATATTTTCTGATTGCCAACCGTCTAAATTTAGACCATTGAAAATTGTGATAAATCCAATATCTGAATTTGCTTCTTTAGTTATTTTGTTTGAAGAAGGTGGAAGTTCCATTATTTGTATATTCTTGAAGTGTGCTTCAGTTCCCTCTGCTTCGAGGCAAATATATCCTCTACATGGTGAAACATTAGTAGCTCCCGAGATAAATGCTCCGTTCACTGAAAGATCAATTTTTCCATTAACACAAGTGATGGTGTAATGATTCCACTGAGGGGATGGATTTGATCTTCTCTCAATAGGTAAGCATCTTTCATATCCATCTGGGTGAGGTCTATCGGGAACCATTTTTGAACCCCAGATTGAAAAAATATCACCATGAGTTGTGTACCAATCTAATTCTTTTCCATCCATGATTTGAACTTCAATACTTCTTGTGAATGGAACACCAACTGAAGGTATTGGATCAGACCAAACGAATAAACCAGCATTGCCGTTTTCTTCCATGTGTCTCCAGTCAAGTTCCAAAACAAAATTTTCATACATCTTGTTAGTTCTAATCACACCAGTTGGCTTACCTGAAGTAACAATCATGTTGTCTTTCACCACCCACGTACTTTTGTCGCCATTTACTATTGTCCAACCATCAAGGTTCTCGCCGTTGAATAATGGAACAAACTCTGTGATACCTGAAAAAAGGAGCGATATTGCAATAGTTAGAGTAATCATGAATGAATGATAATGAAGTTTGCCCCTTTCAATGATAATTATCCTTGTTAATGTAGCCAGTTTGTTCTAGAGTATTGTTAATAAAAGGAGTTTTGAGATGCTACAAACCATTCTATTAACATCAACTGCACTTATTGGGGCTTCACAATCTGACAATTATTACTACTCACATTTTAAAACTGCGATCGACTTAACGGTCGATGTGTCAATGATCGCGGTGTTCGATGAAAACGGTACTCCAGAAATCCCAGCGTTTGCAGTAGGGAAAACTAATGCTTTTTCAGACAGTTCTGTATATGGCTGGGCATACGTTAAGACAGCACAAAATACTCAAACAATTACCGATATTGAAAACACAATTGACAAGTTGTCTTCTGGACAAAGATATGATTTTGTTTCACCTGTTTTTCTTGGTGAAGGTGACTTACCATATATTCCTACTCGAGACCTTCTTGTAATGCGAGCTCCAGAGAGCAACCCAGAAACGGTTGAGTCGCTTCTTGACAGCTACGGTGAAATACTCGACAAGAATTATTCAGGAATGGAACGGGTCTACAGAATCAGAACAAATCTTGTTGATGGTCGCGATGTAATAGCCCTAACAAATGAACTAGCTTCGATGGATTTATTTGAATTTGCTGAAAGCGATGCTATTTCTTGGGTAAAGCCAGCCCATATTCCGAATGACCCTGAGTTTGGCCAACAATGGGGTTTGAATCAGTCAAACGACCACGATATGGATTTGCCAGAAGCGTGGGATATTTCCATGGGTAGCGAAGATATAGTTGTTGTAGTGTTGGACTCTGGGATAGATCAGTCACATCCTGATATTCACCAACTTACTGGAGAGACATTTACAGGCAGCAGTAGTAACGGAGAGCCAAGTAATGGTTGTGATAATCATGGAACAGCTGTCTCTGGTTGTGTTTCAGCAACAATTGATAACAACCAAGGAGTTGCAGGAGTCGCTCCACACTGTTGGGTTCGAGCGGGCAAAATATTTAATGAAATATCTATATTTGGGCTATGTCTGGGCTTCTTGGAGTTCCAAGAAAGTTGGGCTATAGATGGAATAACATGGGCAGCTGATTCAGGTGCAAGGGTTACTAATTCAAGTTGGGGTGGTGGATCACCTCTTTCGGGAATAACGAACGCTTTTAACACTACCCGCGACTCAGGAGTTTTTCATGTTGCTGCAGCTGGTAATGATGGATCAACAAACATTAGTTGGCCAGCCAACCTAAACAGTTTAATATCTGTTGCTGCACTTTCGTCTAATGGAACCCTCGCCAGTTTTAGTACTCATGGCAGCGGACTTTTTATTAGTGCTCCAGGCGAAGGAATAAGGACAACAGATAGAAGTGGTAGCGATGGTTATAGTGGAGGGAATACTACAACTATTGATGGGACTTCATTCGCCTCTCCTTATACAGCAGGAGTTGCAGCGCTAGTATTATCAGTTGACCCATCGCTTACACCAGATGAATTAGAAAATATTCTTTCAACAACCGCAGTTGATTATGGAAGTGTTGGCTATGACACAACATTTGGTTACGGATTTGTAAATGCTCGAGCAGCGCTTGAAGCAGTTGATGATGGCGGAACATGTAATTCAGATGTAGATGGTGATGGTACGGTTGGAGTAAGCGATTTACTTGCAGTTGTTGATGAGTGGGGGGTTTGCAATGGTTGTGATGCTGATGTAGATGGAGATGGTGTGGTCGGAGTTAACGACCTGCTTGCAATCGTAGATCAATGGGGTCCCTGCTGATAAGCATATTTTCAACTAATTCGTTAGCAGATGCTTCAAGTGACTAGAACTGTTATCTAAAAAAGAACGTCTTGTCAAATTATTTTATGTAAGTGCGTCGAACAGTTAATTCAGCATTGTCGACTTTTAGATGAATGCTTGGCTTACTGCTTATAGATGGAGCATCAACAACTGAGAGAATAGGAATATCGTTGATACAAATAACGGTTTCGTTTTCCTGGTCGATTTCAATAGTGCACCATTCATTCTGATCAACAAGATTTGCGCCAATGGGGTGATTTGTTATGCTTCCTGTCTTTTGTTTTCCCTGCGTTGCAACAAAAACCTCTAAGTCACCTATCACTACGGATGCGTTTCCTTGACCATTGATTTTTGTATCAAAACGGATTGTTGAAAAGTTATTAGATGTTGGTAGAACAAGTGAGCCGCTTCCACTTAATACGATGTCACCACCGTCTGTTGTATGCCAATCCACATCACCGTTTGTATCCCAATTCTGCTCATTTGTAATGAGTGGTTCCCACTCACTATTATCAAGTTCATTTAAATTAGCGCGAAAACGAACGTCTCCAAAAGCAAAACTGCCCTTTGTGCACTTAATTTCTAGTGGAGAAGGATTTGCAGTTTCACTCCAATTAATGATATCAACCTCTGTGTTTAATCCGTTAATTTCGATCAAATTAATTTTCAGCTGTTTTGCCTGAAATTGAATTCTCGCTTTATGCCAAATGCCAGACCCCAAATAACCGCCAATCTGTTTGTCCTTGAGAATAATCGACTGGCCGATTGGAAGTTTTATCTCGGCTTCTCCGTTCTCAGCAAGCATATAAGAAATCATTAATTCACCATCAACAATATCAAACTTGGTCGACATCGACTCTCCTGCGTTTGCAACAAGAGCCCCATCCCCATTGCTGATAATAAACTGTGTTGGATTGTTGATGTCAAGCTCTGCGTTGCAAAGTTCAACACCCCTATTATTCCATACGTCAGTGGCATCTGCCCAAGTTAGATAAAGCCACCCCTCAACGTGTTCTCCACGTTCGATTGGTGGTTCTACTTGTTTTGCAACATATTCAAGTGCACCGCTAGGAAGTTTGTTAATGGTATAAGACATTTCGTTGTGTAATAGAGGTACACCACTTTTGCTTTTGGCATTGGATAGTTTTAGCATTACGCACTTGCCTGCTTCGAGATTGCTTATCGTTATTTTTGCTGACTTCGCGTCATCTGAGAGCGTAACACCTGAAATGATTAATTCTTCAACGTGTTGCTGTGGAGAACCGTACTCCCACCAATAGTTGTAGTCGTATTTATTTCCAGTAACCGTAGGAACTGAGGAGAGTGGTTGCGTAAAGGAAATCTCAAAACCATCTTCTACAAGATGAGAACTGGACATTTCAAGTGGCAGTTTGTTGTTGTATTTAATTCTTGCAATACCACTTCCGGGTGCAAGCCCTCCCCATCCTCGATTTGTAATACCTGCGTAGAGCGTGCCATCTGGCCCATGTTTAATGTGATAGACCGAACCAATTCGTTCATGTGCTAGCCAGCATGACCCCTGTAACACACCATCAATTTCTTCAAACTCAGCACGAAGTATTTGACCGTTTGTAAGTTCGGCAATTAGGTATTGACCTTTGAATGGTCCATTAGAGGTATCAAGAATAACATTACCAGTTGAACGCGACCATTGGTAAGGTAACCATAGAACAGGGTGTTCCCTTTTTACACCAGTTGGTTGGGTGTCACTTGGTTCAATATCTGGCTGATTGTCGTACCATCTAAGTGAGGCAGGGTGGCCATAAAATGCGCCCTCTTTAACTACATAAACCGGACAGACAGGCATCCAGTCCCCTTGGTTGTCAGTAACAAGTAAGCTTCCATTTTCCATTAGCCCTATACCTGCTGGGCTTCTAAAGCCACCTGCTATCGGGGTTACGATTCCATCTGGAGACACCTTAAGCACCCATCCTCTAAAAGGAGCGCGTGATTTTCCATGCCACCAGTGTGGATTCCAAAATCCAACATTTAATGAAAAGTAAGCATTACCCTCTTGGTCAACAGGTAGTCCAAAACCAAACTCATGATAGTTGCCACTCATTCCCCATTCCTGAGTAATAGTTTGAATCTCATCAATCAAAGTGTCGCCATTTAAATCAATGAGTTTAGAGATTTCACATCTCTGCATCACATATATTTCATCGTCAATAACAGAAAGACCAAGGCCTTCGTGTAGACCTTCGCAAATTAAAGTAAATGTTGCATCTTCAGGATTGGTTGCGTTTGGATTGTCGATTCGCCAAACCTGCCCACGCCTAGTACTTACAACCATATCTCCATCAGACATGAAGTCGATACCACCAACTTCAAGAATGTTCCCCTCTGGTTCATTAAGGTAATCGACATCCCAATATTCATTTTGTGAGAAACACATGGTTAGTAAAACTGTAAACAGCATTATTCACTTTCCCTTGCAGCATGAATAATTGTTCGATGTCGCAAGCCAGAAGACATGTTTGAGGCACCACTAAGTATTGCGCTTTGAGGAGCAGTTATAAGAAGTGGTTCATTGCAATCAATAGTCAACTCTTGTTTTACTAGCGACCGCACTCCAGCAGAAATTGAACATTCTTCATCGATGTGAGCAACAATGTTACCATCTGGGTCTACAAGATCGTATTTGATAACGCCGTTTTTGCTATTTACAGAAGTTCCCGTTAATTTAACTTTAAGGTGAGTGCCGTCTTCTTTGGTAAACATGGGTGGCGGATTCCCACCATCAACTAAAACAACAATTTGTCCAAGTAATTTAAGAGGAGTACCTCCTCGACCAGTCCAATCAGTACGTTGTACAAATCTTCCTTGTCGAATTGCAAGTAATCGAACATCGTCTGCTCTGTACTCATAACTAAAGCCATCTGGGTTTCCTATGACTACTCCACGAGGATATGAAGGCAAGCCATCTTGCACAGGAGGAAGCATCCCTCGAACTATTGTTGGGCGATTTGTTACAACCATTTCTGTTTCGTCTATTGTTGCTTCTTTAGTTATTGGAGCAAGAGATCGAACGTGTTTAGCAACAAGTTCAGTTTGTTCCATGTCAAGAATGTCTTTAAAGGGAGGCATTGGTGAGCCGGGGATGCCAGAACGAGTTGTTTTAGATATTGCATCTACAGTATTACCAAACGAAAACCCACCTTCTATGAAACTTCTTGCGGGTCTGTCGAGTTCTATTAATCCATTCCCGTCACCAGTAGGACCATGGCATTGTGCGCAGTACATTAGGTAAATCTCTTCGCCAGTTTGCCTAGGTGTATATTCTCTTACTCGTTGGTTATTCGAGTCAGAGCAACCAGCAATAACCGAAAGGAACATTATCACGAGTACTAATTTCATACAGTACTAGGGTACCTGACCTGCGAGATCAAGTGCAGTGAGAAATACAAGCTGTGCAGTTTTTGCTGCAAGTTTGGGCATAATTTTATCTACATGGTCGCTTACCTTGTGATAGTCATCGTGGTCTTCAACGCTAAAAAAAACACACGGAATATTTTTTTCTAAAAACGGTGCTTGATCACTTCTGTATAACCAATCTGGGTGCTTCCCTCGAATAACATCCAGACCAACTATCTTGTTTGCTCGATTTATCGCCAAGTTTATTCTAGGGGCATCGGCTGCCCCTTCAAGAAATATTGTGTTTGGTTCTCCTCGACTAATCATGTCAAGATTTATTAATCCTTTAATTTGATGTAGTGGAATTGGCGGGTTGTTTGCGAAGTGTTCCGAACCAACAAGCCCTGCTTCTTCGCCGGTGAAGGCGACAAGAACAATTGATGACTTGGTAGAGGTGTTCAATTTTGAAAGTGCGCTTGCAATAGCTAAAAGTGCTGCTGTCCCAGAGGCGTTATCGTCAGCACCATTGTATATTTTGTCTTTTCCTCTTCTTCTTGGTTTTAAGTGGTCGTAATGAGCAGTAATTAGGACGTAAGTGTTTTCAGTTCCAATATGCATAGCCGCAACGTTTGGTGAATCACGAAAATCATCAGTTGGAAGATACATGGATTTTTTGTTTGGCAAGGGCAGCAATCCAGAATTTTTCCAATGATCTGAAATATATTTTGCCGCCTTTCTGGCTTCGTCCGACCTATAGTGCCTGCCCTGTAATTCGTCAGAGGAAAGCCAAGAAACGTCCCGATAAATTACTTCTGGAGTGATAGTTGATAAAGGGTTTGTTTGATTTTGGTTGCATCCCAAAAATAATAACAAAACTATTAAAAGTAGAAAATTACGCATGCTCTACCTCAATCCGATTCGCAGCGGATAAACCCAATACAACCGCTTTTTTTTCTGACAGTATTGTTATTGATTCTGCAATCTCGCTTTTTCTTGAGATTTCTATCTTTGTTCCTAGTGTTAAGCCGTTTTCTTCTGCAAACTTTAGGAAGGATGCGTTTTGGTCGTTAATTCTTGCAATTGTTACAACATCTCCTGAATTGCAGTGCGACAATACTTGCAAAGTTCTAGATGGAATTGTTCCATCAGCAGTTGGAATTGGATCGCCATGTGGGTCAAAATTTGGATGGCCTAAAATTTTGTCCATTCTGGATATTATTTCATCTGAAACCACATGTTCAAGTTTTTCTGCTTCATCGTGAACATCACACCAATCCATACCTAAGATTTGAACAAGAAACATTTCAACAATACGGTGCCTTCTGACTACACGAATCGCTAAACATCTTCCTCTATCGGTGAGCTTTACACCGTAGTGTGGTTTGTGTTCAACAAGACCGGACTCTGCTAGCGTCTTAATCATTGAAGTCGCAGAGCCTGGGGTAACATTGAGAGATTTTGCGATTACTCCTGTGGCAATTTGTTGTAGCCCTTGATAATCGAGCAAAAACAACTCTTTTAGGTAATTTTCTACAGTACTTGAAATCATCGTTTGACTTATAGCATACCATGGACTAAACTTTTGAATAATCAAAAGGAGTGTTTTGTGCCATTAAAAACTGTATTTTTCGCTATTGGTTTATGTTCCAGTGTATTTGCTGAGTTGAATATTGTTGCAACAACAGGAATGGTCGCGGATATAACTAGGCAAGTCGCTGGAGATCATGGCAAAGTTGTTGCGTTGATGGGTGAGGGAGTTGATCCACATCTGTATAAACCAACAGCAGCTGATGCTCGGTTAATCATGAATGCAGATATGATTTTTTACAGTGGGCTTCTGCTTGAGGGAAGGATGACGGATACGTTCCTTAAAGCTGCGAGGATAGGAAAAGTAGTTTTTCCAGTAACCGAGTTAATCGAGGAAACTTATTTATTAGAACCACCTGAATTTCAAGGGCACTGGGATCCACACGTTTGGATGGATGTGTCCGCATGGTCTAAAGCAGTTAGTGCAGTTGCAAGTGCCCTATGCGAACAAGATCCAGACAATTGTAATGACTACAAAAATAATGCAGAAAAATATAATGAGAAATTAACGAAACTACACAAATATGCAATTAGTGCAATCTCATCTATTCCAAGGGACCAGAGAATTTTAATTACTGCCCACGATGCTTTTAACTATTTTGGCCGCGCTTATGATATTGAGGTTGTTGGGATTCAGGGATTGTCAACTGAGTCAGAAGCTGGAATAGAAGATGTTAATCGACTTGTAAATATGCTTGTTGACAGGGGGATTACATCGGTATTTGTTGAATCAAGTGTTTCTGATAGAAACGTAAACGCACTAATTGAAGGAGCTGCTTCGAAAGGACATCAAGTAAAAATTGGCGGACGTCTTTTTTCTGATGCCATGGGACTGGCTGGTACGTACGAAGGAACTTATGTAGGCATGCTTGATCATAACATCACAACTATTACAAAAGGTCTTGGTGGTGATGTTCCTGAAAAAGGATTTGCTTCCAAACATTTAGAAGCAGATTAAGAGAGCAATGAGAGTAGAAGCTGGACACTCACCCTATTCACCCGTATCAATACACGACTTAACAGTTGCGTATTCCCGCAAGCCAGTCCTTTGGGATGTTGACTTAGATATTCCGGAAGGAAAACTTGTAGCAATTGTTGGGCCAAACGGTGCAGGAAAAAGCACTCTTATTAAGTCCGTGATGGATCTTATTCCAAAGGCATCTGGCAAAGTAATGATTTATGGTAAATCATTCAAAAAACAAAGAAAACTTGTGGCGTATGTTCCTCAGAAGGAGTCCGTTGATTGGGATTTTCCAATTGATGCGATTGGGGTTGTTGCAATGGGTTGTTACAGCCGAATAGGGTGGTGCGTACCAGTGCGCCAACGTGAATATAAGAAGGCGATGGATGCGCTTGAACGTGTTGGCATGGCCGATTACGCAAGAAGGCAAATAAGCCAACTCTCTGGTGGGCAACAACAGAGAGTATTCCTTGCAAGGGCACTTGCTCAGGATTCAAAAATTTATTTTATGGACGAACCGTTTGCAAGCGTCGATGCGGCTACTGAAAAAGCTATCGTGAAAGTACTCGAAGATTTGCGATCAGCAGGAAAGACCGTAATAGTGGTTCATCACGATTTACAAACTGTTAGAGAATATTTTGAACATGTGATTTTACTGAATATGAGAGTTGTTGCCCATGGTTCGGTTAGTGATGTATTTACAGAAGACAACTTGAAGAAAACGTATGGTGGTCGACTTACACTTCTATCCGAAGCAGCAGATCGATTAGCAAGAGTTTGATTGCAAATCATTCCATCTCTGATGTTAGATTTTCTTGGCCCACATTTGATCAATTGACTCGCGTGTTATTCCTAGAGGACTACAACACAAGAGTGGTTGTCCTTGGGGTTATGGCTCTTGGAACTGCAGCAGGATTGGTTGGAACTTTTTTACTCCTGAGAAAAAGAGCGCTAACTGCAGATGCATTAAGTCATGCAACGCTTCCGGGAATTGCTATTTCATTTATGGTAATGGTTGCTTTTGGTGGAGACGGCAAATCGTTAATTGGCCTATTAATAGGGGCGTTTGCTTTTGGTTGTATTGGAGTCCTTGCAATTCTTGGAATCAAACACACTACCCGACTAAAGGATGATGCAGCAATTGGAATCGTTCTGAGTGTATTGTTTGGTCTTGGGCTATGTTTATTGCGAATAGCAACAGAATTACCTAGTGGCAGCGCAGCCGGCTTGAGTGGATTTATTTTTGGTAAGGCAAGCTCAATGGTTGCAAGTGATGCAATTACTATGGGGTTTGTTGCATTAAGTGTTGTAGTGGTAATGGTTTTTCTACGTAAAGAATGGACACTACTTTGTTTTGATGAGAAGTTTGGGTATGTTCAGGGATGGCCAGTACTTAAATTAGATGTGGTTTTGATGGTTATGGTTGCGGTAGTGACTGTAATTGCTCTGCAATCCGTTGGGCTTGTTCTTGCAGTTGCAATGTTAATTATTCCCGCTGCTTCAGCTAGATACTGGACAACAAAAATAACAAGCATGTTGATTGCATCGGCTCTTATAGGTTGTTTGAGTGGCTGGCTTGGAGGTGTTGCCAGTGCGTTAATACCACGAATGCCTACAGGACCAATTATTGTATTGATTTGTGGATTTTGGTTTATTGTAAGTTTTGTTGCGGGTTCTAATGATGGGCTTATTCTTCGAAGCGTTTTGCGATTGTTATTGAATAAAAGAATTGCAATGCAGCATATCTTGCGAGCAATGTGGGAAGTTTGCGAGAAAGAAAATAAATCCATTTTTTCAACTGATGAATTAGTTCATATTCGTTCTTGGAATATTAGAGTTGTTGAGCGTTTGCTAAAACGGTCTGAGAAACTAAATTACTTGATTAAATTGAGTGGGGGTCAATGGGAAATAACAGAAGATGGTGTAAAAGAAGCGGAACGGATTGTAAGAAATCACCGACTTTGGGAGGTTTATCTCATTACTTATGCAGACATTGCCCCAACCCATGTCGACCGAGATGCAGACATGATTGAGCACGTTCTTGGAAAAAATTTAGTGGCTAAGTTAGAGTTGCTTCTTGCTGAATCAGAACTACCAAAAAGCCCACATCCGATTGGTGCAAACGAATGACTTGGTCATTGATTGATACTTGGATAGTGATTATTGGCGCCCTTTGCGCAATTGGTTGTTCTATCCCAGGAACCATTTTAGTTTTGAGAAGAATGAGTTTGATGAGTGATACTATAAGTCATACTGTATTGCCTGGAATTGCGGTTGCATTTTTAGTGACAGGCAGTCGTGATCCTACTGCTATGTTAATTGGCTCAGTTGTAGTTGGATTGTTAACAGCGTTTCTTGTGCAGTTAATTCAATCTATTGGAAAGGTTGAAGCAGGGGCGTCAATGGGTATTGTCTTTACGGTCTTGTTTGCATTTGGTTTAGTGTTGATGAGACAAGCGGTTGATCATGTAGATATTGATCCTGACTGCGTCCTTTATGGCTCGATAGAGTTGGCTTGGTTTGATCAAGACCCAGACGGGTGGGGAATACCCAGAGGTGCAATTGTCAACGGGATTATGATGATTGCAAATCTGGTTGTAATGTTTCTCTTTTACAAAGAATTTAAGATAACCTCTTTTGATCCATCACTTGCTAAGTCGCAAGGAATAAATCCATCATTTATGCATTACTTGCTTATGACGATGACTGCTGCAACAGCAGTTTCTGCATTTGAAACAGTTGGGTCCATCCTTGTTGTTGCCATGTTTATAGTTCCTCCAGCAACCGCGTACCTGCTGACGAACAAATATGGAATGATGTTTTTTCTTGCCATTGTGGTTTCAGTTATTGCTGCAGTGCTTGGGCACATCTCAGCAATTACTGTTCCAACTTGGTTTGGATTTAGTGGTACTAGCACAGCAGGTGCAATGGCAGTTGCTACCGGTGTGTTGTTTTTATGTGCATGGATTTTCTCGCCGACTCATGGAATGCTATCTAAATTATGGAATCAATTTTCAGTTCGACTTAACATTATTTGTGAAGATATTCTTGGTTTGTTATGGCGATTAGAAGAACGAAGTAATAACTCCTCCAAGACACTTCATTTTTCGAGTGCGATTGGAGCATCTCTGGTGATGACAAGAATCGCGATGCGTGGTTTAGAAAAAAACGGGAGTGTTTTTCTAAAAAACAAAGTGTGGAAATTGACCGATAAGGGAAGATTAAGGGCAACTTCGCTTGTTCGTTCACATCGTTTGTGGGAAGTGTACCTTGACAAACATTTTCCTCAGGACCATCACCAATTGCACCAGTCGGCTGCACGATTAGAACACGTAACAACTGAAGAGATGAAAAAGTATCTTGGAGATGCAGGTAAAGATCCTCATGGAAGAACTGTTCCTGAGGACGAATAGATCAAGTAGTGGTATGCTTCGTGTATGTATCGAATACTAGCATTAACATTTGTCTCGATTTTGGTTTCCTGCTCCAGTATTTCTAAAGAGAAAGGAAGTTTAATCACAAGACCTTTCTCGGACGTAGACACTAATCGAGAAATTGTTGTCTCAGCAAACAGGACTTTTGAAATAGTTTTACCTAGTAATCGATCAACTGGATATACATGGAACCTTGAAATAAATCATCCCGAAGTTATATCTAAAATATCGGATAAGTACATTGCGGATAAGAGTGGAAGA
This sequence comes from Phycisphaerales bacterium, assembly GCA_030748805.1. The sequence goes on from JASMLG010000050.1 coordinate 12,514, forward strand.
GTTGGAGTTGCTGGTGAAACAATTTGGACACTGAAGTCAAGAAATAATGGAGATGCGAACCTTACTTTTTCATATCAGAGACCTTTGGAAGAGAATGCTGCCCCAACACGTATTGAGAAGTTTTATTTTTCTGTTCGTTAACTTGTGAATATGCTGTTTGCATACATGTGGCGGGCAATTTTAAGTAGTTGTCAAATTATTAGAAGTAATATTACTTGCGATTAAAGGCGCTGAAATAATTCTAATCTAATTCTACGATGTTGTAATCGCCTCCGACAATCCCGTCTAGATGATTGGCAGGGATTCGACCAAGTGGCCAAGCATCTGTTAGTTCTATGAGTACCCAGTTTCTTCCTTTGTAACGAATCACGTGATCGTTTTTGTTAGGAGTGAGTTTTACTGCAGCAAAGAGATGTTCGTCCATTGTGATGAAACACACATCAACTAGGTCGATGCTTTGAACTAGTGCAGCAAATAACATGCTCTTAGAGTCACAATCTCCCCATTGTTTTGTGAGCGTATCAATCGGCATCATTGCACCGGCAGTTAGTATTTGTTCACCATCATCGTTCTTTCTACTGTCGGGTGGAATGCGATATGTCAACGATTGGGCAAATGAAGCAAAGGCGCCAACTAATTCACGTGAAGATCTGTATCCATTTCGCCTCGCAGCACTGCGTATTGCTCTTGCAACTTCTCTAACATCTTTTACGCTATTGCTGACAACCCAAGAGTAGTCGACTATAAATCGATTTCCATCTTGTAACATTCTAATCCCATTCTTAGATGCTTTTTCTTTTAGATCTCGTTGTTTTTTAAGCAACTCATCTTCATCGTGATAACTTATAGAAGTCCATTGGATTGGAATTCCAAATGAATCAATTGCACGATGGACGTCTTGATCGTTAATTCTGACTTTGCATTCTAGTTCTATGGTCGAACTTCCTTGCCTTACAACTGCCGTATCTCCTTCCCATCTCATCACATCTCTTGTATTAATGTCACTCCACTGAAACGTTAATCGCTGCATTGCAAAACTTTCAGAGCAAGTTGCTGTAATTATCAAGACAATAATAATTTTGTTAAATTGAAACATGTTTGCAGGTCTTAGCGGTTATCTGAATTGCTCTCTCGATATCAGATTTTGATACGCCTAAATGTGTGACATATCGTATTCTGTGAGAGTCGAGTGCCTCAGATAATACGCCGTTCTCAGATAACTTTCGACAAAATGAGGTTCCATCTCCAAGCAATTTATCAATATCAAAGAAAACTATATTGGTTTCTGTGTCCTGAGGGTTGCAGGTGAGGCCTTCAATCTCGTTAATTCCAATACTTAAATCTTTTGCGTTTGAGTGATCGTCTTTTAGTCGTTCAATATGATTATCAAGGGCATAGTTAGCCGCGCCAGCCAATATTCCTGACTGACGCATTGTTCCTCCAAACATCTTTCGGAAACGCTGTGCTTTATGAATGGTTTTCTTGGATCCAACAACTATTGAACCAGCAGGACACCCAAGTCCTTTTGAAAAGCATGCTGAGAGAGTATCAAACCCAGATGCCCAAGTAGATGCATCGATACCGGTCTCAACAATGGCGTGCCATATTCTTGCGCCATCAAGATGAGTGTGTAGTCCATGTTTGCTTGACTCTTCACAAGTATCAATAAGTTTATTAAGTGGCCAAATAGAGCCACCTCCTCGGTTGTGGGTATTCTCTAGACACACAAGTTTACTTCTACCAAAATGTGCATCTTCTGGTTTTATTAAGTTCCTAACATCTTCTGCTGTGAAAAAGCCACGATTACCAGAAGCAAGTGCAAAACTACACCCACTTAGTGCTGCTGCCCCACCGCCCTCATATCTCACGATATGGTTTTCCCCATGTATGATTATTTCATCTCCTGGTTGGGTTTGCGCCCGAATTGCGAGTTGGTTCGCCATTGTCCCAGAAGGAACAAAGCACGCGGCTTCTTTTCCAAACATAGATGCGCATCTTTCTTGAAGAGCATTAACAGTTGGATCATCCCCCAAGACATCATCGCCAAGTGGTGCATCCATCATTGCAATGCGCATTTCATCAGTAGGTTGAGTTACAGTATCGCTTCGTAAATCAATCGGTTTATCTTTCATTGCATGGATTGTAAGCGGGAGCGAGGTGTTCGGTGTATTATTTGACGCATGATTAAATACAAGTGGTTTATTGTTGAGGGGATTGCACTCTTTATACTTGGCATTTTAGCAATTGCAAGACCAGGGGTTGCTGCTGAAGCAATCGTTACACTATTGGGCTGGCTGTTGCTTTTCTGTGGTGGGTTTGCGCTACTTGGTTGTGCAACTTTACAGACCGGACCAAGAAAGCCGTCATCAATAACGGGAGGGTTCGTTGCAATTATTATTGGACTAATTCTTTTGCTTATGCCAGCGCCAGCACTGGCAACGATAACAGTTGTTCTAGCAATTTTCTTTTTGCTCTCTGGTTTTACTGAGTTGTCCGCATCTATGTCACTACGTTCTTTAGGGGGAGATGCGAATCATTGGGGGTTAGCATTCTTCAGTGGCGTGATTGGAATCATGCTTGGGGTATTAATGCTGTTAATGTGGCCGGACTCCTATGAAGTAATTGGGCTGCTTCTTGGAATAAACTTTTTATTAAGCGGTTCATATCTAGTTTCTCTCGGGTGGTTTTTTCGAAACGCACCCGCACACTAAATGGAAGAAGTATCCGAAAATAAACTTAAATATAAAGCGGTTCTCGTAATAGTTGTTGCTGCAATTTTCGTTGGTGTCATTGCGTCCTATTTAGCTTTTGTTGGAAGATTGGGAGACACATTCCGCTATTTCATGACAGATAATTGGTCTTGGGTTTTATATTTATTACCTGCTATCGGTCTAACACTTATTACTTTGTTGCGAGTTAAATATTTCAATGGAACTGAAGGAACTGGCATTCCCCAAACAATAGCGGTTTTGAATGAGGACTCAGAAAAAGAGAGAGAGAGATTTCTATCACTTAGAATTTTAGTTGGAAAATTGTTGTTAACCACTTTTGGTTTGTTCAGCGGTGCGTCAATGGGCAGGGAGGGTCCCACAGTTCACGCGGGCGCTTGTTTGATGTATTTGTGCAGAAAAATTGCTATTTTTCCACAACATTTAGTACAGCGTGGACTAATCCTTGCTGGCGGAGCTGCAGGAATTGCTGCGGCTTTTAATGCACCTATTGCTGGGGTTGTTTTTTCAATAGAAGAGATTGGAAGATCTTTTAGCAAAAAGAACCTTGCAGTTGTGATTACAGTTGTTTTAATCGCTTGCTTTGTTTGTATCGAAGTTTCTGGCAACTATTGGTTCTACGGTAAAGTTCAATCACAATCAGCAACAACTTCAGTTTGGATTTGCACACCATTAATTGCAATATGCATGGGAATTATTGGTGGCTTGTTTTCACAAATAGTTGTTTGTTTGTATCCCAAGGTTGCGAAAGTAATGACTAAACACCCTGTAACTGTTCCTTGTTCTATTGGAATCGGAATAGGTCTAATTGGATGGTTGTCATCAGGAGAAACTCTGGGTACAGGATATGTTGAAGCCGAAAATATGTTGATGCATGGAGCGGAGATGGAGTGGTATTACGCTCCTCTTAGATTAATTGCTACAGGTCTTACATTACTTAGTGGCATACCAGGGGGTTTGTTTGATCCATCACTTTCAGCAGGTGCTGGCTTTGGGCAATGGTTTGCAAATGTTATGCATAACTTTGAATGGTCTGCGGATATTGATCCAACAGTAGTTATGATGATTGCAATGGCTAGTTTCTTCGCTGCTGTAGTGCAAAGCCCAGTTACCGCAGTAGTAATAATGGTTGAGATGACTGGCTTTGTTCACGGCACAATGCCAATGCTTTTTGGTTCTCTTATTGCGTACGGGATTTCAAAGCGATTTTGCAGTTGTTCAATCTACGTAGCACTCGCGGGGTATTACTTCGATGAGAACCGATGTAACGAACCACGCCGTGCTGCTTGCATCGATTGACGAGCAATTGCTCTCAATCTTTGAATTCTGCACAGAACATCACTCATAGACATGCTCATTACAACATGGATTTCCCATGGTGAAAGTCGTTCAGCGAAGTGAAGAGCGAGGATTTGCCTATCTGTCCAAGATAGGTTTGAGAAAAAACTACAAAGTCGATCATCATGCTGGTCTGTTTGCAGTTTAAGATTGTTTTGCTTGTTCGTTGGTAGTGATGGTGGACCAATATGTCCAAGTGGTGATGTGTCGGCGATCATGGGCGACTTCCTGTCGTTGTTAGAAACCAGCACTCCGCTGATTCCTCAAGATAATGGTGAATAATGGCTTTTTTGTTCAAAAAAAACAACTAAAATTTTTTTAATAAAAATTGAAAGGTTTCCAAATTAGCTTGGTTGTCCTTTTCGGTGGCAAGGATGCCACCTTAACTTAACTCCTCTCTCTTTCTTCTCTCCTCTGCGAGCCACCCCTTTTTAAAGCGGTGGCTCGCGGTGTTTTTATGAATATGATTGTCATTTTGAAAGCGGAAAGGCAACACGTCCGATAATAGTTTTGGAAGAAATCAAACCATTAATTGACCCGCGGTCCTTTTACCGGTCCTTTTTACATTGGAAGAAACAATACTATTAATTGACCCGCGGTCCTTTTTTCGGTCCTTTATCACTCGGAACCAAAAAACCAGATTCCGCAGTGATAGCCATCTTCATCGGGAGTGGAACTGCTCCAAGCTACCATCATGGGCTGATGAACCGATGTTCCCTCCGGTAAATATCTAGTAATAACACCAGTCATGCCCTCTGAAAGCGGGAATTGGGAAATAATTCTCATTCCGCCTTCGTGCCTATCTACTACTTTGTAGCGAACAGGGGTGTCAAAATCGTGACTCCAGCGCAAAACCGCCTCACCGCAATATTCGAGTCGTTCTTTGTTTCTTCGATTTTTGTTTGATATATCCGACTGTATTCTTGAATCGTGAATCATAAGGTAGCAATCGGAACAACTGACGCGCTACTTAAGCTCTGTTTAGAGAATAATTTACATCAAGGTACAATTTCCTGAGTTGCCTTTAATTCTCTCACTTGTTCCTCAGCATGAAACGAACTTCGTACAAGAGGACCTGATTCAACGACTCTAAATCCCAGAGATAATCCAACATCTTTGTACATAGCAAATAGATCTGGATGAACCCATCTTTCTACTGGAAGATGGTTTTTGCTTGGTTGTAAATATTGACCAATTGTAATAATTTCGGTTCCGGTATTTTCACGGATATCCTCAAGCAATTCTATAACTTCTTCATCCGTCTCACCTATTCCGACCATTATGCCGGTTTTACTGACAAGCCCTGACTTTGAAATCCTCTCTAAAACCGTCAACGATCTCGAATATGTTGCTTGAGGGCGTACTGCTGGATGCATTCGAGGGACTGTTTCAAGATTGTGTGCTAGGATTTCTGGCTGCGATTCAATAACAACGTTTAGGGCTTCTTCATCACCGCGAAAATCACCAATAAGTGCTTCTACAGTAGTATTAGGGGCTTTATTGTGGATCGCTCGAACTGTTTGTGACCAAATCATGGCTCCGCCATCTTCTAGGTCATCTCTGTCAACACAAGTTATCACAATATGGCGTAACTCCATGAGTGAAACGGAGTTAGCAACGTTTATAGGTTCGTCATAATCTGGTTCCATTGGTTTCCCAGTTCGTACATTGCAGAACCCGCACGATCTGGTGCAAATGTCTCCTAGAATCATAATTGTCGCAGTACCCCTTGACCAGCAATCTCCAATATTTGGGCATGATGCTTCTTGGCAAACGGTGTTTAGACCATGACTTTCAATGTTTCTACGCATTGATAGGTAACTCTCTCCACTAGGAATCTGTGCACGAATCCAAGACGGCTTCCTTTGATTTGATAGCGACTCTAGACCAACTTCATTGTTTAAAACTAAATTACTTAAATCAACAATTGCTGAACTTCGGGTCTTTCTGGCCGTATCACCGCCTAATGGTTTTGAATGCCTTGGATTTGGAGATAAGTTTGCCACAGAAAGTGCATTCTAGCACGTAGAAGGCAACTGTCTTTCAACTGGAAGACCTTAGATGGTCGATGAAGTCCGATACCATCCCGCATATTTATACTGCGGGGGGCTGTTAGTTGGTTTTTACGCTATGTATGACTGGATGAAAATACCTATTAAATCAATTCTTACAACGCTCTTGTGTTTATGCACACTGGTTCTTCTTGTTGGGTGTAATGCTAACGGGTGGATGGGCGATCCAGGAGCACAGGGTTATTACAAACCGACACCTACAACAATTCCAATTCTTGATCGAATTGATATTATTGAAGAACACGAAACTTGGCCAAAAATAACAAAAGCAACACAAGCAGATTTAATGCCATCAGATCTTACTTACAGGATAAATCCTGGAGATGCGTTGGATGTAGCAATTTATGGTTTATATGGATCGGGCCAATTTCACCCCGTACAACGCAGAGTTGATCAAGGGGGTTATTTTAGAGTTCCAGAAGTCGGTGATGTTTTAGTTGCTGGGTTAACTCCTCAGGGTGCTCAGGACTTAATCACGAAGGAGTTATCAGAAAAAGCGATGACACATCCTAGTGTGCAGGTTAATGTGTTGGATCAGACCGGCTTTACCTACACTGTTTACGGTGGTCTTGCACAGTGGGGAGTATTTACTCTACGGGACCCCGATATGCGATTGATGGATGTTATAGCATTGGCAGGAGGTGTCCCTCAATCAATAAAGAATATCTACGTTATTCGACAATTACCTGTAAGTGATTCTGTAGTTCCAGACTGGAGTAGAACCGAAAATGTCAAAAGCGAAAATTCACAAAAGATAAAGAACAAACCAGAAAGTAGATTACAAGAAGATAATAAGCCCTCAACCAATATAGAAGATCTCATAAAACAACTCGATATTGGCGGTTCAGACACTCCTGATTCAACAGATAGCCAGAACCTTCCTGTTGAAGACAAAACCACACCAACACCAGATTCAGATATTGATGAACTAATTAAACAGTTAGATATTGGAGATGATTCCGAGGCACCTACCATTTCTCCGGGAGTCATACAAACGGGCAACCATGAACTTATTGATATTGATGATTTGGTTCCTCCGCGTCACGGGGAACAACTTCCTGTTGATGTGGATGAAATAACTGGCGCTGCACCAATAAGTACAGAAGATTCAGCTTTTATCTATGTTCCAGAAAGCGATTCTTGGATTCCTGTAAGCACTGGCTCTAAGAAACAAAAAAAATCTGAGGACAAAAAAGCAGATACTCACAAGGAAAAATCAACTGCAATTCTTGAACGAATTATCGAAGTACCTTGGGAGCGATTATTGCAAGGTGATAGTTCTTACAACATTGTCATAAGACCCGATGATCGTATTTACGTTAAGCCGCCACCTCTTGGCAACTTATATATACGCGGTGAGATTGGAAGACCAGGGGTGTTCCAATATCCAAATACAGGACACAAAATCACTCTATCTGAGTTTATTACCTCAGCAGGAGATCTTGGACCACTCGCTGTTCCTGAAAAGGTTAGTTTGACTAGACGCATCGGTCCAGATGCAGATATGCAAGCGACAGTTACGCTTAATTACTCTGGGATACTGCAACGCACTGAACCAGACATATTTTTAAAACCAAGCGACCACATAAGCATAGGTACCTCTTGGAGCGCAACTCCAATGGCTATTATTAGAAGTGGGTTTAGGGCAACCTACGGATTTGGTTTTTTGCTTGACCGAAACTTCGGTACAGATGTATTTGGAGTACCTCCGTGATTTGCCTGAATATCAATACAGGGCAAGTTTGTTGAACAAATACAGTTTGCCAACGTATTGTGCAGATCGGATCTTCGAACAAATTTCGAGGATTCCCACTTGAGAGGAAGTTCGTCATAGCCGATTTACACCAACCATGTCCATTGAAGTAGAAAAGCAATCCATTTATGAGGTGTCTCCTCGCCAGTTGTTTTTATGGCTAGCAGTGATTGCAGTCGCATTTACGTGGATATTCTGGGACTTTCTTCAAAGGCAGGTTTTATTCGCTATTCAACAGCAGGCTGACTGGGGGCATACTCTGGTCATTCCATTTATTTCCGGATATTTTATCTGGCTCTATCGAGACCAATTGTTAAGCGAGCCATTTAAAAGGGCTTGGTTGGGGCTGTTTTTAGTATTGTTCGGATTGGGTTGGTACACACTGTGCGCCCTTGGACCAATCGCTATGCATCATCACAATTTAATGGGTTTTGGAGTTGCTTGCACAATAACCGGACTGGTTCTTTTCATATTCGGATGGCGAGCAATGAAATACCTATGGTTTCCATTGTTATACCTATTTGTATTTGGGCAAACAATATCAGACCGTTTTATGGAAATTGCTACATTCAAACTTCAGGACATAGCATCTGTTGGTTCTTACTATGGACTTTCTTTCTTGGGCTTAGATGTAACACGCTCTGGCAACACGATTGAGTTGTTTTATGATAATGAAAGTTACCCCTTAAACATTGCTGAAGCATGTTCGGGTATGCGTATGTTGATGGCATTTTTGGCGTTAGGCGTTGCAATGGCATTTACAGGACTATCTCATATATGGCAAAGAACGGTTTTGGTGTTGTTCGCGCTTCCTACTGCAGTGTTTGTAAACATCCTCAGAGTTATGACACTTGGACTACTTAGTATTGCAGATAGTGGTTTTGCAGCAGGTGACTTTCACACTTTTGTTGGAACACTATGGCTTATACCAGCATTCTTGATTTATCTTGGTATCGTTTGGATTCTCAAGAATTTAGTAATTGAAGAAGAAGATTACTACGAAGAAGAACAACCAATACACGAGATAAGGTTTGGAGGATCTGCTACTGTGGGTTTTGTTGTTGCTGTAGCTCTATTAGCAACATCAGCCGTTGGGTTGCAGATTGGGGTAAATGTTCTCAATGTCTATTTGCATAAAGAGTCGGTTTATCCAAGAAAGGACTTTTCTGTATTACCAAATCAAATCGGACAATGGACGCGTGTTGGAAAAGACATTAGATTTGATGCAGCTGGTGTGGAAGCTCTTGGTACAGATATTTATCTGAGTAGGCTTTATGATAATACAGACCCAGCAATACCAACAGTTCAACTTCACATTGCATATTACACAGGCCAAGTAGACGCAGTTCCGCACGTCCCTGACCGGTGCATGGTTGCTGGTGGATACGTTCCACTTACAGCAGAACCAGTTACCCTCTCTTTGGATATTGACAAGAGCAATTGGGAAGAGGATCCAAATGGGGCTAATTCGGGAACGAATTACCCCGTTATTTGGCAAGATGACGAACAAATTCATCTCCCTATTGGTAACTTTGAGCTTAGAACAACAGAGTTCACTCATCCAAACAACAACAACAATCACGTGTTTGCTGGTTATTTCTTTGTAGCAAATGGAAAAACGACAGCATATCCTGAGCGGATTAGATTATTGGCGTTCGATCGTTCTTCTGCACACGCTTACTATTGCAAAATTCAGTTTATGATGAGTGGACCAAGTTACTTTACATCTGATCAGTTTAATAAAATTGTTTCAGATTTTACCTCTGACTTATTACCAGAGATAATGAAGTGCTTGCCGGATTGGGCAACACTTTCTAATACAAATAATAATGAATTACAAAACAATCAGGAGTTGTAATAAAATGGCTAAGAAATACAAACCAAAACAGAAACTTAACAAGCGAAAGAAAGCGAAAGCCAACACGAGATTAATTAAAATTATTGGTGCTTCCATGGTAGTTTTGATTATTGGTTTTACTGGGGTATGGTATGCAACTGTATACAAGTCAGCTCAACGTAATGTTTCTGCAGGTGATGAAAATATGGCTGCTGGAGAGTTCAACAGTGCACGCAAGCAATACGGAAAAGCGGTCAACAAAGAGCCAAGCAATATAGAGTTCGTCAACAAATTGCAAAATGCAATATTGTCAATAACCCCATCAACTCCTGATGAGGCCACTGTTTATTATCGAGATTACATAGGAACACTTGTACATGAAGCTCGATATAAACCACTAGATATCGACGTGCAACTAAAAATTGTTGAGGAGACATTTAAATCAGCGCATTTGACAGGTTCAACTGATACTTGGAGGCAGTTACAAATGCTTGCTGAGAATGGATTGGACAGTATTTTGCCAGATGACCCACGAAGAAACGAATTGGTTTTATATAGGGGACTTGCATCTTTACGATTAGAAGACACAGCAATGACAGATGATATCGATTTAGAGAGTGGGAACATTCGGTTTCCTGGTGAGGATGATATTGAGTTAGTTCTTGAAGAAAATCCTAATAGCGAAATTGCTTGGTCTGCTCTAGCACATGGAAGGATGGCTGTCTATTACCGCTTATTGAATGAGGGTAGAAGGCAAATGGCTTTAAAAAGTCGTAATTACTTCGATGAAACAATGCAGGAAGCTCTTGAGGTTGCTGGGGATAGTGTAGAGGTTTCATTAACGTACCTAAGAGCGATGTTACTTCGAAGAAATGCGTTGTCCCAAGTCATGATAGTTAACCCAGAAAAAGTAACAGAATCACGGTTAGCAGAAACCGAACTAGCTGTTGAGGATGCTAGAGATAGATTGATTGCTGCGTACAACCCGTCCGATCATAGTAACTATGTTGGCCAAATAGCAGCCCTTTTACCAAGTGTTAATCAAGATGGATCAGATCTTGCTATAGAAGTTCTGAAGAAACATTTAGAGAAATATCCGAATGATGTGAAGCGCCGCTATACATTGTTGGAGTTATTGCAGAGTACAAATAAGATTACCGAAGCGAAGAAACAAGCAAGGCGTATCATAGAGGAAGAACAGCAAACAGTTGGGTTGCAATCAACTGAACAATTCCGACTAAGACCATACGCAGCACAGATTCTTGTACAACTTTGTCTTGATCAAATTGATGAAAACAGTACCGATGAAGAGTATGTTGAATACATAAACGAAGCAAAAGAATCTAGAGAAACGCTTTCAGATCTTGTATCAAATAAAGAGAACAACCCACTGTTTCTTTACACAGATGGTGTTATAGCATTAAGTGAAAAGGACTATGCGACTGCTGCCTCAAAATTAGAAGAGGTCATAAGCAGAATACAAAATGCGCCCTCTAGGGTATATCGCGAAGCAGCTTTTGCGCTAGCGGAATCAGGAGCAAGGGGTTTAGCAAGCGAACGTCTAGAAGTAGCCCTAAAAAAGGAACCCAGCAACCTAGCGAATTATCTTCTTAAAGCACGAATTGAAATGATGATTTCGGATTATGCTGCAGCTAAAGCAACGCTATCGTTGCTACCAGAGGAATCACGAAGCAGATCAGAGGTAATTGAATTACTCGACGTAATCACAATGAATCAGGGTGTTAGTAGCAGTAGTATTTCTGATCCAATCCTAGCAGTTATTAATAAATCAATTGATGAAACATCAAAACAAGAGTTTGACACTGCTATAAAAACTTTAACTGACTCGATTGATCAAACAGAGCCAGCCGATTGGAGATTGTATGCTGCTTTGTCAAATGTATACGTTGCAATGCAAGATTTGGAAACAGCCGCAACTTGGGTAAGAAAAGCAATCGAATTAAACCCTGACTCTAAACAGTTAGCGAGAATACTAATTAATCTCGAACATGATGATCCTATCTCTGCGGTTATTGCGTCAGTTGAAACTCGTGAAGACACCGAGGCAAATAAGGCAGAAGAACTAGCATGGCTGTTTTTCAACATTAGTGGTAACAAGGCGTCTTCCGCAAAGCGTTGGGCAAATGTTGGAAACTCTATTGAATCAGGAAAAGCGCAGGATTTGTCAAATCAAACTGCAGAATTATCCAAGAAATATCAGAAAATTGCTGAGGAGTTAGGCGCTGACATGTCTCGAATATTGTTTATTCGAACGAATCAAGCGATAACTGATAAAGATTACGATTTGTCAGAAAAACTAGTTGAAGAACTTTCTACGGTTAGCATTAATCAACAAGAGGTTGATGGTTTACGAATTCGTCTATATTTATCTAAGGCAACTGACGCAAAAGAGAATGGTGAAAATGCTGAATTCGAATCAAATGTTAATAATGCTCATGTTCTAGCCAAGAAAATGACAGAGGAATTTACGTTTTCTGATTATTCTTGGACAATGCTTAGCGCTGTTTATTACGCAATGGGGCAACAAGCAGACGAACTTGCAGCAAATGCTGAAGCATATCGAATTAATCCAAAAGACAGGGGCAACATAAGGAGATACATTGGGTCTCTTTCCTCAAGTAATACAGAGGAACAACGATTACTTCAAGTTGCGAGAATGTCAAAAGATCAATTCCCCAGAGATAAACAAATTGTAGAAGTTTGGTTAGAGATTGAATTAAACTATGGGCAAAAAAAGAAAGTATTTGAACATAGATTTAATCAATTCTATAAGAACCCAAACGATAGGATTAATTCTCTAAAACTTGCTTCTCTACTTGTAAACACAGAGCCGGCTAGAAATCTGTTTTGGAATAAAGATGGTACAGAAAAGTTTTCTGTGAGGGAGTGGTCGCGACTTACCAATATCCAAAAACAACAATTGATAAACAGTGAAGTTGCAACTTGGGACAAAATCACTCAAGGTATTTTGGACTCAACATCTAGGGAATCCGATCCTGATGTACGAACTGCATTTATTCACGCATCGGTTGCAAGAGATCGTGGTCAGTTAGATGAAGCGTCGTTGATTTGGGATAAGTTCATTGACAGCAGGGAAGATCCAGCAGAATATTCTGAAGCAGTAATTGCTGCGGCTGAATTTCTTCAGCAGTCAAATAGGTTTGATCAGGCAGTGGCACTGCTTGAAAGAGCTAAGGAATCGCAAACCGAAAATCATGAAATAGATGCCGCTTTAGGGTCTATCTTTTATTTGCTGGGCAAATATGAAGAGTCAGCAAATTCGCTACAGTTTGCGGTTGATGCAACAAACAATCCAATACTCCACGCAAGACTGATAGAGTCATTAGCAAATTCTGGCCAATTTGAAAAAGCAGAAAGTTATCTAGAGACCTACAAAACAAACAATCAAGAATATGGCGAAGCAATGTTGAGTGCATTGATTCATCGAGTTAAAAGTGAACAACTTTTAGCCCAAGGAAATATTACTGGTGGCGTAGCAGAATTAACTCTTTATAGGAACGCCTTAAGAGAAGCAACTACAGCAGATTCAAAAAACCCTGTTCCATACATTCGCTTGTGTAGAAGTTTGCTTAATGAGTATCAACTGACCCAAAATAAATCACTGCTTGAAGAGGCACTTTTGGTTGCAGATGAAGGGTCAACTATTCGTGGAAGTACAGAACAATTTGAAGTAGTGAAAGCAGATGTGTTTCAAGCAGACGGTCAACTACTAAGGGCAATCGATGAGATGGTTAGGTTTATTTCTCAAGATCAATCTGCAAGTATTCTTAGGCTACGATTAGTAGAAGCATATCTAGACACAGACGATGTTGATAGAGCAATTTCAGTTATCAAGAATGGTATTGATGTTGACCCTTCAGAGCCAACTTGGTATTCACGTCTTGGGGATTTGCATATTCGAGCAAACGATGAACGTGGAGAAGCTACTAAGGCATATTTATCTGCACTCCAGCGGGACCCATCTATGAGATTTATTACTCGTATTGATGAAATAACTAGAACGGAGCAAGTCCTTCCGAATTTAGAAATTCTATCAATGGCACAGGGTCCAATGTCAAAAATGCATCCTATTGTTGCATCTATAGAAGCTAAGGCGCTCAATAATTTGGGTCGAAGAAGAGACGCTTTACTAGCAATGGAAAAATCATGGAACATGTTCCAACAAGGAATTAAAAATGGTTGGATTCATGAATCAACCACGTCACACTGGTTTCTTGATTTAAAGGAAATGTTTAAAGATGATCCAAAAGCAGGCGAAGATTTTGTAAAGACAATAATAAACAGAGAGTTGTCACTATCAGAACAAGCGGGATTGGCAACTTACTATCACGCATTTGGCAATGAATATTGGGATAAGACGTCAGAAATAATTGCTGCTGCCATTGATAAATCAATCGAAGGTTCTGATATTCGAGCAAGATTGTTAATGATGCGTGGGGCTTTCCTTGTTGAACTTGGAAGATATGAGGAAGGTGAAGCAGCTTTCAGGGAACTTGCGAAAGAGCTGGATTCTCCTTTGGTGTTGAACAACCTTGCATATGTAGTCGGTGTTTACTTAGACCAGCCAGCAAAAGGTCTTGAAATAGCAAAACAAGCAGCTGCGAGAGCGCCAAGATCAGCTGCAATAATTGATACCGTAGCAGTACTTTATGAACACCTCGGAGACAGCAAGAAGGCCTCTGAGACATTGGAGTTCCTGTTGCAGATATCTCCATCCAATGCAGAAGCGATGGCTCGTCTTGCATTGATTTATGCTGACGCACTTAATCAACCAGAAAGAGCAGTTGTTTTTGCTGAAAGAGCAAGGAGCCAAAAGCCACGCTCAGCCGAAGTACTCGATGCTTTGGGGTGGAGTTATTATCGGATGGGTAGAATTATGAAAGCTGAAGAGTTTATTAATCGTTCTCTTAAGCAAGAAGAGACAGCATTGGGCTATCTCCATTTGGCACAGTTAGTTATGGCGAAATCGGAGTATGATGAAGCAATGGGTCACCTTAGGATGGCTCAAGAATTAGCCAAACATCCACATTCATTGAATAGAATTAAGTCCCTTCAGGACGATATTCGCAAAGCCCAAGCCGCGGTTAGTGAGTAACCGAGGAATTATTAATAATGCCATCACCATCACCAAAGAATATTGGAACCCCAAACAGACCAATGCCAAAAGGTCGAGCTATTGACCCATTTCGCGTCTTAAGACGGTACTGGAAAGGTATCCCAATGTGGGGGATTGTTGGTGGAATAGTTGGTGTTGGAGCGTTCTTCTTATTTTCTCGTATCTACCCACTTTACACAGGGGAAATTATGTTTGAAGTGCGTCCAGGTTTGGGTGAGGCAACTGAAATTGGAACGACTGAGTCCATTAACGACAAACTGGTAGAACGTGTTCAGGCAACACAGATTTTTCTTATTCGTGACCGATCGATTTTGACAAAAGCAGTATCTGAAAGAACCATGAGACAAACGGTTTGGATTCAGCAATTTGTTGATCCCAAAACCCAAATACTACTTGTAGATGATGCTGTAGATGAACTTGAAGAAGAATTAAGAACACCTATTCAGCGTGGTACAAATTTGTATGGCATTAGTTGGTCTGGTCATAATCCTAAGGATGTTCCAATTATTTTAAATGCAATTGCAGACACATATTTAGCCCGCTCCAAGGAACTAGATGATGAAAGTTTCAGAAACAACGCAGAGTTGTTTGAGGGAGAAGGTAGAAGGATTAAGTTAGCGCTGCAAGATATTCAAGATGAGTTGCAAGGTCTAATTATGGCTCAAGGTATTACAACTCTTGATGACACCCGTTTCTCTGCAGCTATGTTCGAGGTGCAGAAATTAACCGAAAGCATGACACAATCAAGACAAACCCTCACTGCTTTAGGTCAAAGCTACTTGCAAATTGCAGCAAAACTTGATGGCACGATGGAATCAACAATGGAAGACCGCCTGGAAGCAGAGCGCGATCCAATTATTCTTAGGCAAGAGCAAACTCTTGAAATTTTAGAATCCAATTTACGAGCATTAAGAGAGCGTCTTGAATCCTCGCATCCTCAAATTAAGGATGCAGAGATTGCTGTTCAGGCAACAAAGGACCAGATTGAATCAAAGATTGACTTGATTATTAGAAGAAACCTCAACGCTCAATTAAGAGATATGGCACTAACACGGGAGCAATTAACGGTCTCTCTCGAAAGAATAATGGCAGATATTCAAGCTAAAGATGCTGCGCTTCGTGAGTTAGCATCGCATCAATCAGTTTTTGAACACATGGAATCAACAAGAAAACAATTAGAATTACAAAGAGATGAAAACACTCGTTTAATTTCAAGTTTGAGAATGATGCAGATGAGAGCAGATGCTAGTCGTGTTCGGCAGGCAACTCCTGCATTAGAACCGCGAGTAAAGTCATTCCCTAAATTAGAAACGATGCTGCCAGGAGGAATTTTCTTTGGCGTGGCGGTATTTGTTGGAATAATATTTTTGAGAGAAATTACAGATCAGAAAATTCGTAGTGCCAGTGATGTTTTAATCATCCCTGGTGCAAAAGTTGCAGGAGTTCTACCGGATGTTCATGAGGATCCTTCTGGTTTGGAAACACCAGAACTTGCAGTTCTTCACAGTAGTGATGGCGTCTTTGCGGAGTCATGTAGGCAGGCATGGGTTGGCGTGAGTAGATCACTTCAGCATTCCGCACACCAATCCCTATTGGTGCTATCTGCTGCTCCAGAGGCTGGTTCCACAACAGTAATTGGAAACTTTGCAATTTCAGCTCACTCATCAGGAATAAAAGTGATAGTTGTTGATTGTAATTTCCGTAGACCAAATCTAGCTAGCATGTTTGATTTGGATGACAGTTCTTTGGGTGTTGCTGATTTACTAGCTGACTCTACTAACATAGACGGTGCGATTCAGAACACTGATTCAGGTGTAGATGTAATTTCAGCAGGCACTCCCGCTAACCGACTTTTCCAGCGACTTGGAAGTGAAAGAATGAAAAGTGTATTAGCTCAGTTGAGAGACAAATATGATCTTGTGCTAATCGATGCACCTCCTTCAATTGTTGCTGGAGATGCGATTCTTTTAGCAAATCTTGTTGACGCGATTGCACTAGTCGTCCACAGTGATAGAGATGATCGTGGTCTTGTTGCACGTGTTCTAAGAGAACTTGGAGAAAGTAGAGCAGAGGTCTTGGGAGTGATGTTGAATGCTGCCGTTGGTACAGTTGGTGGATACTTCCGAAAGAACTATCTTGCAATGGTTACTTATTCAGAACAAGAGGGGGAAGACGAATAAAAACATATTATGCCCACCGAAACACCCGAACCATTTCTGCAAACAGGTTGGTGGGACCTACTGCTTATGTACTGGCCAGTACTCGCAACAGCATTTGTTGTTTCAGTAATCGCTACACCTATTGTTAGTGTAATTGCCAGAAAGACAGGTTTAGTTGATCATCCAGATGAAGCAAGAAAGTTACACAAGAAACCAATAGCTTATCTTGGTGGCATGGCAATCCTAGTTGCTGTCTTTGCTGGAATTATAGTAAGTTACTCTGGGATTATTCATTATCCAGCGGTCTTTAGGCATGTACCAATAGCAATCCTTGTTGGTATGTTTGCAATTACTTTTACAGGTCTGGCAGACGATGCATGGGGGTGGGATCCTTGGTACAAAACAGCGGGACAATTAGTTGCAGCAGCAGCACTCTCGGTCGCTGAGGTTGGAGTTAATGTTGCAGGTGGATTTTTCAATGGAGTTTTTGGGCAGTCAAATATAGGATTTTTTATTGGCGGTTATTACATTGATATTACATATTGGGTAGGAACTGCAATCATTGCGATTTTCGTTTTAGGTGCATGTAATTCAGCGAATTTAATTGATGGTCTTGATGGATTACTTTCAGGTGTAGTTGCCATCACAGTTTGTGGGTTAATTGCAATTAGTGTAATGGTAGTGGTAACTATGACTCCCGATCAACTAGGTCATATCAAAACGATTTTACCAATCGATTATTTTGGAACACGTGGCAATGGAATAACGTTAATGGGGGCTAATATTGTTATAGGGTTGTCAGTATTAGGTGCGGTACTTGGCTTCTTGATATTTAATTTTAATCCGGCTTCTATTTTCCTTGGTGACACCGGTAGTTTGCTTTTAGGATACCTCTGCATAGCAATGATTTTGATGCTTGGAGAGAAAGCACAAACCCATCTTGTTCTAGCTGGATTAATTGTGTTTGCTCTTCCTATTTTAGACACGCTCCTTGCAATTATCAGAAGGAAAATTGCTGGTAAACCAATGTCTGAGCCCGACTCTAATCACATCCATCACATCATCAAACGTCATATTGGAGGTGTGAAAACCACCGTTTTTGCTTTGTATGGCATTTCCTCAATTTTCTGTTTACTGGGAATTGCCCTTGCTTGGGCACACCTTACTCAAGCAATACGTGCGTGGGTTATTTATATTGTGGCGATAATTATTTTTGGTGGAATTAGTCTGGTGGCACTAAGAGCAGCAAGGCGGCATGAAACCAACTAACTGTTGAGGGAGGGGTTATCATACAGGGATGTCGAATCAAACCGCAGAATGTTCTGAGTGTGCATTCTCCTCACAAGAACCATTGATTTCAGTGCTTTGTGCGGACTCGTTTCGAGAATGTGGGATTGAGGCCTTGGGGTTACTTGGTTGTAAGTTGATAGTTGAACCTTCATTAAAAGATCAATCTCTTGTTGCAGCAATCGAAGCAACTAACCCAGACATGCTTATTGTTCGCTCAACAAAAGTAACCTCAGAGATGCTTGATGCATCTGAGAATTTAAGCGTAGTTATTCGGGCGGGGGCTGGTTACGACACCATAGATGTTTCAGCAGCTTCTCGGAGGGGTATTTCAGTAGCGAACTGTCCAAACAAGAACTCTATTGCCGTCGCTGAACTCGCTTGGTCACTTATTTTGTCGTGTGATCGAAGAGTTCCAGACCAAGTTTCTGACTTGAGAGATGGAAGGTGGAAAAAGAAAGAATATTCAAAAGCCAAGGGGTTGCATGGTAGGACTCTTGGAGTGATAGGACTCGGTGGGATTGGAATCGAAGTTGCTTCTCGGGCAATAGCGTTTGGTATGAAAGTAGTTGCTTGGTCAAGATCGTTAACCGAGGATCTCGCGAATGAATTAGGAATCCAGAGGTGTGAACGACTACTCGACT
Source organism: Phycisphaerales bacterium (assembly GCA_030748805.1). The sequence goes on from JASMLG010000050.1 coordinate 31,491, forward strand.
TAGCGAGTATCTCAGATGTTGTTTCAATACACTTGGCATCTACCCCTGAAACCGAAAAAATAATAAATTCAGAATTTCTTGAAGCAATGAAAGATGAATCAATCATCGTAAACACTAGCCGAGGAAAAGTTATTGATGAGGATGCACTAATCCAAGCCATTAATACAAAAAACATCAGAGTTGGTTTGGATGTTTTTATGAATGAGCCATCAACAGGCGGCGATATATTTGATTCAGAGATAGTAAAACAGTTTTGCGTATATGGAACCCATCACGTTGGCGCTTCAACCGATCAAGCACAAGACGCAATAGCGATGGAGGCAGTTAGAATTATCTCTGAATATATTTCAACCGGAATGGTTCCCAATTGTGTTAACCTCGCTGCATCAACACCAGCCAAAGCAGTTCTTTCTGTTAGGCACAAAAATTTACCCGGTGTACTTTCACATGTTTTTGAATCAATAAGCAGAGCAGGTGTCAATGTTGAAGAAATGGAAAACGTAATTTATGAAGGTGCTAAAGCTGCGTGTGCTAGGATTCAATTAGGCGAATTGCCAACACAAAACCAAATCGAAAAGATTCGTGAAAACGAAAACATATTCTCAGTAACTGTTTCAAAAATAGAAGAATAGGATTAATCAATGGCTACAACGACCACAGAACGTATTCTTAACTTCTCAGCAGGGCCTGCAACACTCCCAGAACCAGTTCTGCAGCAAGCAAAGCAAGACATTTGGAACATCGGAGACAGTGGAATTGGTGTTTGCGAGCACAGTCATCGCGGACCGTTGTTTACAAAAGTTCTGAACGAAGCAGTTGCAGATTGCAGAACTGTTGGAAATATTCCAGATGATTTTGAAATTATGTTTTTGCAGGGTGGTGCTACACTTCAATTTGCAATGATTGCGATGAATTTTTTATGCGACGGGCAGACAGCAAATTATCTTGACACCGGTGTGTGGACAACCAAGGCAATTAAGGAAGCGAAAAAGATTGGGAATGTTCATCTTGGTTTTGATGGTTCAATCACAAATTATGATCATTGTCCTTCAGAAGAAGAAATAGAAAATGTTGAAAATGCTGCATACTTGCATTATTGTTCCAACAATACAATTTATGGAACTCGATACAAAGATGTTCCAGTAAGCAGCGCACCAGTTATTTGTGATATGAGTTCGGATATGTTCTCAAGAGCAATCGATTGGTCTAAAATTGACATAGTTTATGCAGGAGCTCAGAAGAACTTGGGACCATCGGGAACTGTTTTAGTTGTCATGCGAAAGTCAATGATTGAAAAATGCCCAAACAACCTTCCTCTGTTGCTAAATTACAGAGCCATTGCAGAGAAAGATTCATGTTTGAATACACCACCTACATTTGGAATTTACTTGATGGGGCAAGTATTCAAGTGGATTTTGGGTGAAGGTGGACTTCGGGCAATTGAAAAACGTAATGAAGATAAGGCCGGATTGATTTATCACACACTTGATTCTAACGGCGAGTTTTACACAACCTTTGCTCGAGAGTGCTGTAGATCAAAAATGAATATCTCATTCAAAACTCAATCACCAGAACTTGATTCTTTGTTTCTCGAGGAAGCAACAAAACGCGGCATGTCAGGCTTGAAAGGCCATCGTAATTTAGGTGGATTGAGAGCATCTATATACAACGCCTTCCCAGAAGAAGGTTGCGCTAGATTCGCCGAGTTTTTGGAAGAGTTTGCAACTGCTCACTAACTTAGGTCGTGAACAAATAAGCCACTTCTAAGTTTTGGTTCAAACCAAGTTGATTTTGGAGGCATTATTAAATTTGCGTCCGCAACATCGATAAGTTGGTTGATTGTCGTGTGGTACATAGAAAAAGCAACTTGAGCTTCTCCAGAGTTAACGCGTTTTTCTAACTCTTCAGTTCCACGAATACCTCCTACAAAGTCAATTCTAGTATCGCTTCTTGGATCTCCAATGCCAAGTATTGGGGAAAGCACTCTTTGTTGTAATAGGTCTACATCTAAAGATGCGATTGGATCATTTTTATCTATCTTTTCAAAATCAAGTTGATACCAACCACATTCCTTTCCTAGGTATATGCAGCACGTTCCAGAGGAGCTTGGGTTTGGATTATCTGTTTTTGAAACATGTCCAACCTCCTCCAGTTTGGATAAGAATTCATCAGTGGAATTGTTGTTTAGATCAAACACAATTCGGTTATATGGAAGGATATGAAGTTGAGAAGCTGGAAATAAAACGGTAAGGAACCAGTTATACTCCTCATATCCACTGTGGTTATTGTTTTTATTTGATAATTCTTCAGCAGCTCGAGCAGCACTCGCACTGCGATGGTGTCCATCCGCGACGTATGCAATATCAATATTCTTGCAGGCGGTCAACAATTTTTCATTGTTTTCAATACGCCATCCAGTGTGAGTTATTCCATCTTCAGAGACGAAGTGAAACATTGGCCTTTTGTTAATTTCATCTTTTACAATTGAATCAATTTCCTCTTGGTCTTTGTAGGTTAAGAAAACTGGACCAGAGTTTGCGTTGATTCCTAGAACATGATTTGTGCGATCATCTTCTTTAACTTGCCTAGTTTTTTCGTGCTTTTTTATTAGGTTATTGTTGTAGTCATCTACGTGACAACAGGCAACAAGACCAACTTGATGGTGACTACCCATAATTTGTCGGTATAAATAAATCGACCGAGTTTTATCTTTAATCAGCGTGCCATCTTTAAGTAATTTTTCGTAACTTTCTTTTGCCTTGGAGTAAACCGAAGGGTCGTATGGAGAGCAATTATCATCAAGATCTATTTCAGATCTAACCACATGAATAAAACTGTCTTTGTTTTCTTTACCAATTTGCGCTGCTTCTTCCTTGTTGATAACGTCGTAAGGTACTGATGCAACTTTAGGAGCGTTGCTGTTCGTTGGGTGTACTGCGTGAAATGGACGTATTCTTAATCTTGACATGTGGGAAGTGTACCGAATTGAGAAAATAGGGAAAGGAAACGGGTTATGCACCCTTGTCTACTCTGCTGCCGCGTTTTGGCTTTATCGATTACGATTCCGGCCCGATGAATGATGAGCAACGTCGGTTTGACCATCAGGAAGAGTATGGTCGGCACCATGGTGTTGCCTCGCAGCCAGGAGGGCAGCGGAACCCCGAGGTTCAAGATCGCCGTGATCTTGTACAGTAACCATAGCCCCAGCAATCCATGTTTGATTGCCAACTTAGGGAGCCAACGTATGAACACACCCAACACAACTAACCGAAACCCAATCCGTAGAGCATTTACGCTGATCGAAATATTGATTGTCGTAGTAATTCTTGGCATTCTGGCAGCCGTTGTAGTACCGCAGTTTACTAATGCTGCAGATGATGCAAACAACGCCGCTGTACGTAGCCAACTTCAGACACTCAGGGGACAAATTGAGCTTTTCAGAGCACAAAATTCGGCTGATCCAGATCTTCTAGGAACTGGCTGGACTGATTTAATCGATGGTGATTACCTGATGATTGCACCAACAAACCCTCTTTCATCGTCTACAACAGTTGCTGGTTCTGCAGCAGCCGGTGTTGCTTGGGTATGGCGCGATAAAGGTAATGGCACAATTGGACTATATGCATGCGATTCAGATGGTACCGAATTTGTTGAATGATACTCCCTACCTCGGGTAGTTAAACTCCCAGCGGGACTAGTGATGGAGGTCACTAGTCCCGCTGTTAATTAACTATTAAGCGTAGTGGTTCTTCATTTTATTTTGCTCAAAACTACACGGTGGAGTCATTTATGTTGTTTGATGACAATAGTTTATGCAACAGCAAGGTCCTATAAATATTATTTGGTAATCGTTGAGAGAGAAATGAATGATTGTTCTTGTGTAGTTGCGAAAATCGCCCGATTCACATTTGTGAGCCAAAGAACGCTTGCTTAGAAAGATGACTAAAAACGTACCAACACATCCAAAGGTCTATCGAATGGGGTGGACTTTCATTGAGTTGCTAACAACGATTACTATTCTTGTGATTGCTTCTGTTGTTCTTATCCCCCACGCAACTTCAGGCGAATCAAGCTCTGGGCAATCAGCAACTCGGTTTGTTGTAACGGACATTCTTGCAGCACAAATGGACGCTGTTGCCTTACAGAGTTTTCGTAGAGTGCATTTCTTTAGTGATGGGTCTGGTTGGTGTGTTGAAGTTCTTGACAGCAGTCAGCTTGCAGATCCTTACGATCCAATGACAGCAGTTTATGCTGTTGATGAAATTGAATCTCAGGGACATGGTCAACAGTCCTATGTCGATTTTACACAAGATAGTCGATACAAAAATATTTCAATTGTTTCACCATTATTTGATGGTACCAATCAAAGTATTATCTTTGATCAAACCGGAGGAATCATAGCACCTGATGGGTCCCCAAGTACTGGCGGCAGTTTTGAAGTGCAAAGTGGTGACTTTAGTTGGCAAGTACAACTTGCCCCATTAACGGGGAAGTTAACAGTTGTAGATCTGGGTGAAGTGGGGGGATCACCATAATGTTGTTCTCATTCAACAATAACACAACAGGCAAAATTGGCATTTCATTTCATGATGGTGGTGTAACTATTGGTCAGTGTTCTTGGAAAAACGGAGGTTATTCAAATCCAAACATTCTTCGTGTAGAGAAAAATCCTAGAGATTTTACTCCCGATGATTGGCGTTCTTTGATGTGTGAAACATCTACCACAGGTTCTGATTGTGTTTTATCTTTGCCTACATCAATTGCTCGTCATCAAGTTCTTCGTCTTCCTAACATGTCTGACAGTGAACTTAAGGAAGCGGCTTCTTGGGAAATGGCTGATCGCTTGGGAGTTGAGCGCTCTATCCTACAGATTGATGCAATTCCCGTTGGAACTGGTGGCGATGTTCTTGCAGTTGCAATTGAACAAACCGTCCTGTCAGGATTACTAGATCCACTATATGCAGCTGGTCTTAGACCCACAACAATTGAGCCGGAATGTATTTCAACTGCAAGAACTTTTAGCATGTTGCATCGAAGACATAGTGATCAGTCAGTGGTCCGTTCTGTCCTTGATTTTGGTACTAACGATTCTTGTTTTATGGTTCTAGCGGGCGACCATCTTATGTTTTACAAACATTTTGAACATAGTGGGAAGATGTTAGTTTCAGCAATTGAGTCACAAACAGGGGTGACATCTCAACAGGCAATAAAAATGCTAGACAATTCGAGATTTGGTGTAAGTAGTGACGACTTCTCCAAAGTTGTTCGTGATGCAACTCGATCAACACACGAAGCAATAGCAACCGACGTTATGAAGTGTATGCGACATTATGGAGTTACAAATAGAGGACCGCTGTCTTCATACACAATTATCACAGGCAGTTCCGGATGGAACCAACATTTGGCAAACATATTATCGAATGCATGCAATCAAGAGGTTGTTGCTGATTATGAGTCCAAACACATAAAAGAGTTGTCAAGTGAAGTTACTAAAGTAAATGGTTGGCACTTGTCCCTAGGTGCTAGTTTATCAAACATAAATACACAGAAACAACGAAGAGGAAGCGACCACAGTATGGGAGAAGCTGCATGAATTTACTGCCCGATCAATATGTTGAAAGAAGTAAAAACAAAGCAAGAAGCAGCAGGGTTGCTATCGCAATAATCGCTACTCTTTGTGTAGTTGCAGCGATTGCAACACACTCTAGGTTTGCTGTCAACTCAGCAATTCAGCGACTTGTAACTGCACAAACTCGAGCAAATAGTGCTCTTGAACTTGAGGTTGACGCAACCTCCCTAGAGTTGCGAAAAGCCCAACTAGAGACATTTATTGACCGTTATGAGAAGGAAAAAACCATCTTTCCTATGGGTGATTTAGTAGCAACCCTTACGAACATGCTTCCAGAATCAATGACTCTGGAAGATATGTCATTCGATTTAATCCAGAAGGAAGAAGGAAAGGCAGTAAGCGGTCGACTTGCAGGGTTTGCATCAAGTGACGAAATAATAGCTTCCCTCGTTTCCTCATTGCAAAGCACCTCGCCATTTGGCTCAGTTAGCATGGACTTCAGTAAATCTAGGATCGTGCGAGGTATTCAAGCAAGGGGTTTTAGAATTAGTTTCCTAATTGACTTGAATCAGTCGTGGCATGTTTCAAGGACGATGGCTGTTGGAGGTGAAGAATGACGGCGACAAGAGAAATTTGGATGTTGTTTGCAACATTTGTTTTGTTAGTTCTATTTAGTTGTTTCTTTATTTGGCCAAATTATCGAGGTGCTGAACAAGCAACCAATGATGCACAGGAATTAGAGTTAAGGATTAAACAACTTGAACTTCGACAAGTTGAAGTAGAAAAAATGCACTCTGACTTAGTCGCTATGGAAAAGAAAGTAATACAGGAATACAAACGAGTACCTTCAGTGCCTGACACAGCAGAAATAGTCAAACACCTGTCGTTAGAAGTAGATGGTCAGAATGTGCGAGATCAAAGCTTTACAGCTGGATCAACTTCAGCAAAACCAACACAGCAGAATTCTTTTGATATTCAACCACTAGCAGTAACAATGCATGCTGATTTTGAATCAATTTTTTCAGTCATCCAAAACGTTGAATCAATGAACAGACTGGTTCGAATTTCTTCTGTTCGCATGAGCCGCAATGAATCAGAAGCAGACGAAACTGCTCCTGTTCTAGAAGCCGCGATTGGCTTGCATGCGATGTATGACGTTCAGGAGGTTAATTAAATGAATCAGAAAATTAAAAAAATATGGCAACAGATAACCGCAGACCGAAGACGGTTTGGATTGTTCTGCACACTCTTGCTCGTTGGTTTGCTCCTATGGGCAAGGATTATCGTGATTGCAAGGCCACCTCGGACTGCAGTTGCAACACCAACAATTGAAGAAACAGTTTCATCTATTATTACTTCCGATAAAATTTCTATCCCAGTACTTCTTGAAACTGAACCATTTAAAAACCCATTTGCTGTTAGCGTTTACTCTTTTCCAGATCAATCTTCAGGGACCGATAATACCACTGTTCAACATACAAATGCCGGGTTTAGTGATGAACAATCCCTTGTATCGTTGTTAGAACTAGATGCAGTGATGGGTGAGATAGCGATGATTGACGGTAGGGTAGTTCGAATTGGAGACATAGTTGGACCAAGAGAGGCGGTAGAGCCACTTCGACTGAGTGAATGTAATGGACGAACAGTCATCATTTCCGCTGGAGACCGCCGATATGAACTCTCAATAGCGCACCCAACACGCTGAAGGTGACGGGTGCGCGAATGGAGACGCTGCCCGTGAAACACTCACGTATTACTGTACTTTATTCCCTACTCTGCTTTGTAGCAGTCGCCACTTCTCAGGAGGTTGACGATCCAGTTGTAGACAAATCAATTATCGAAGAAACCGATGTAGAAGTTGTCATGGATGAATTCGGTACCGTTGACCTTGTTGTCAACGAGACAGAAGTAACGCAAGTGCTTGAAATGCTTGCAATTCAAAGTCGCAAAAACATCATTGCGTCAAATAATGTTACTGGAGCGGTCTCTGCAAATTTGTATGATGTCACATTCAATGAGGCCTTGGATGCAATCTTAAGGGTAAACGGTTTTGGTTATATCGAAGAGGGTAACTTTGTTTACGTTTATACAATTGAGGAACTTGACACAATTGAAAAAGCAAGGCGTAAAACCGAGAGTCGAATTTTTGAACTCCAATATTTGTCAGCAAACGACGCAAATGAATTTGTGACACCACTCCTCAGCGAGGAGGGATCTGCAGCATTTCGCGGCGATGTTGAACCCGGATTTGCACCAACCACTGCTGATGCTGGTGGAGATAGTTATGCGTGGTCAAGTAAACTCGTTGTCAATGATTATCCAGAGCATTTAGACAACATTTCATTGCTCCTAGAAGATTTAGATACTGCTCCTGCCCAAGTTGTTGTTGAATCAACTGTCGTACAAACTGTTGTTACTGAAGACAACGAATTTGGAATTGATTTTACCGCACTCTCAAATATTCGAATTCAAAGTGTAGTTAACCCCCTCAATGCTGCGCAGGATCTTATTTCTGGCACGTTGGCGCCAGCACCACCATTTGGGTCGAATACTTCAGCTGTATCTTCAGGGGTCGGTACAACAGATACCACACTTTCAGGTGGATTAAAGGCAGGAATTATCCAAGATCATGTTGGGGCATTCCTAAAAGTGCTTGACAATGTCGCGGACACAACGGTACTCGCTCGACCACGAGTTACCTGTCTCAATCGACAAGCGGCCCAAGTGATGATTGGTTCTAAGGTAGGGTATGTATCGACAGCTGTTAGTGAGCTCACAACAACCACAAGCGTACTTTTCATTGACACGGGTATTCAACTCAACTTTAGACCATTTATTTCATCGGATGGAATGATTCGTCTGGAATTGCGACCAAGTATTTCGTCAGTTACATTTCAAGATGCTTCGACTGGCGGGCAAAATGTACCTTTAGAAACAACTCAAGAGTTGACGACGAATATACGTTGTCGTGATGGCGAGACAATTATTCTTGGTGGTCTGTTTCGTGAAAGTTCAACGATTACTCGAAACCAAGTTCCATTTCTTGGGGACATACCAATTATTGGCGCAGCGTTTCGTGGACAAGTCGATTCAATCATTAAAGAGGAAATTATATTTTTGCTGACACCTACAATTATTCCAGACGAACAACTCTGGGAAGCAGGGAAAGATTCGCTTGAAATTGTGCAAGCAGTTCGTATCGGCGCGAGGGCAGGGCTACTTCCATTTAGCCACGATCAGATTACAGCAAACTATAATCGTGATGCACTGGATGCCTACCGTCAAGGCGAATTAGATCAAGCATTGTATTGGTCGAATCTATCGTTGCAATCATCACAAGTTCAACCAGAGATGATTCGCCTTCGAGAACTCATTACAAATGAAAAAGAGTCATTGTGGGAACGTGATCTTCTTCGGAAACTCATGGTAAGAGAACAGCAACAGGTTCAAGTTGAATTGGAGGATATCAAATGAAGCAATGGATGATTGTTGGTGTGTTACTCTTTTGCACTGGGTGTGGAGGACCGACCAAGGCAGGGCTAGAAGCAAGAGCAAATGCTCATAAACGAATGGATTCTGTAAACGCGGATCTTGGAGCTCAACAAGCAAGACAACAATTTGAAGTAGGACAACTTGATAAAGCATTTGATACGATTAATGCTGCTATTGCTCGGTATGACGAAAAAGGTAATTATCATCTACTTCGTGGTCGTATTTTACTCGAACAACATCGCTTAGATGCAGCGTTCCGCGCACTCACAAAGGCAACTGTTTACGCGTCTGAGTTAGCGGAACCACATTATTTTTTAGGTGTTCTGCATCAACGTTGGGGCGAAGATGAAAAAGCGCTCGAAGAATACAAATTGGCAATGGAAAATGATTCTACACATCCCCAGTATTTACTCGCAACAGCAGAAACACATGTTGCTCTAAGTCAACACGAAGAAGCCATTGAGTTACTGACAAATTCAAACCAAGAGTTCCAGCACCATCCATCTGTTTCATCACTTCTTGGACAAATTTATTTGTCTCAGGGTCAACCCGATGTTGCTGCAGCTTGGTTTGAAGATTCACGATTGCTTGGTAGCGATAGCGTTGAGGTACTCGCATCGCTTGCAACAACCCAATTTCAAGCGGGGTCTTATGCTGATTGCTTACACTCCCTCACAATGATTGCACTTGACCAGGATACGCTTTCACCAACATTGAATCGAATGAGGGGGAAGTGCTTGGTCGCAACGGGTCGCCACATTGAAGGTCGTGATATTTGTCTCAAGGTGACTCGCGAAACACCTGACGATGCGGGGGCGTGGATAGACCTTGGGTACATTGCATGGAAAATGGAGGACTACAATCGTCTCAGTGTTTGCGGGTTACAGGTAAGTCAACTTGCTCCATCATTGCCCGAAGGCGCACTTTTTGAGGGGATTGCTGCAATTCACAGCGGAAATGAACTACTGGCAAAAGAAAAACTTGCCTATTTACAGTCCGATAACGACATTCTTGGTGTTGATGAACTGCTCAAATTGTATGCAAAATATACAAAAATAGCGGCAGAAACGCCAATTACACCGAATGTGACGGCAAAAAAGGTCGAAGATGGTGCTGAGCAACATCCCGAGAAGCTGGTTGAGGGAAGCCAGCCAATCGTGGGTGTCACTCATGACTCCCCTCTTGCCCCTTAGACGCGTTCGTCAACTTGGGCATGAACAACCCAAGCGAGACACGCGTGTTTACAGACCTAATTACTACTTCAATCATCATAGTTACAGCGCTCTTAGCAATTCTGGGGCTTGTTTGCGCGTTGAGGCTGAAGCAGCGCGAGGTAGCAGCGATAGGGGCAATGCAGATTGCAAAACATGATGCAGAAGAAGCAAGCAGTGCACTTGATTCCGCAAAAATTCACGCATGCATCGATCGAACGCATCGTAGGCAAGCAGAGGCTGTCTTCGATGTACTGCGAGATGCAGTTGTCGTAGTAGACGCGCACGGTGAAGTTTTACATGCAAACGAAGCAGCAACGGGATTACTTCAAGTTTCACCCGATGAAGCTGCTGGTCGTCCGCTTACTGAAGTAATTGTTGACCATCAACTCGCCGCAACTATTTCAGATGCTCGTAGCGGTCTTCCAAAAGAAGGTCGTCTTTACGAGCAAGAAATCAAAAACAACGATGAAACAGTTGCCTACGAAGTGCATTTGCAAACAGTTGGCCACAAAGACGAAGCGATGCATGCAGTTGTAACTGTGCTTCGTGATTTGTCACGAGAACGTGAAATTGCTCGCTTAAAGAGTGACTTTGTTTCAAAGGCAAGTCATGAGCTTCGCACACCACTTTCTTCTATAGCGGCGTACACGGAAATGCTTGTTGACGGAGATGCTCCTGATGAGGACTCGCGTAAGAATTTCTATGGTGTTATTTCTAAGGAAACACAACGACTCCAACGAATGATTGACAATTTGTTGAACATAAGTCAAATAGAAGCGGGCTTGATGCACATTGACCGAACAAGTGTGAGTTTTGAAGAACTCATTGATCGTGCAGTAACAAACATGAATCCGCAGGCAAAAGAAAAAAAACTAGAAATCCATACGCAAATCGCGGATGTTGATTTGTCTGTTCACGGGGATGGTGACATGCTGTATCAGGTCATTGTCAATTTGCTTTCAAATGCAATTAAATACACACCAGAAGGTGGTCGCATTACTGTTGCAGCAGACACAGACAACCTGACACGCAGTTTGCACTTTTCGGTCTCTGACACAGGTCTTGGTATTGCACCAGATCAAACAGAGAAGGTCTTTGATAAGTTCTTTCGTGTTGAAAATTATAGACATGTTGCAAAGGGAACTGGTCTTGGTTTGAATCTATGTCAACACATTATTGAAACATTACACGGTGGACAAATTGGTTTGGAATCAGCACTTGGTCTTGGATCAAAGTTTTGGTTCTCTATTCCTTCCCAGCAAGGACAACGAAAGGCAGCATGACAACAACACACAATATTTTGATTGTTGATGATGAAGCGCATATTTTACAAGTGCTATCTTTGAAATTGCGTAACTGCGGTTATGTAGTTACAACTGCAGTAGATGGCGAAGATGCACTACATCAAGTAAATGTGTGTCCTCCTGATTTAATCATTACAGATGTGCAAATGCCATATATGAATGGTCTTGAGTTTGCGCATGCACTATCTGTTGATATCGCAACCGCAAACATTCCTGTTGTTGTACTTACGGCTCGCGGTCACACGTTAGAAACAAGCGATACAGACATCCCAAACGTACGCAAGGTGTTAAGCAAGCCATTTAGTCCTCGTGGAATAGCTGAACTCTGTGCACAGTTACTAGCCAATGTACCGCATAGAAACGGAAAGCGAGATGCCGCGTGAACACAAGTAACTTTACATCAACGACATCGAACACTATTTCACCATTCATGAAATTAGTTAGTGATACAGGTATGGTTGTCTTGCGCTGTGATGCAAAAGGAAAACTAATAGCATCCGAAAATAGTGACTGGCTTATTGATTTGCTCAGCGCATCGCCGCTCGTGCGAATCGCAATTACATCAAATTGTGCAGCGTGGAATGCGCAACAGGAACTTAAGCCAGCAGAAGCATTTCAGGGAGTTTGGTTGGTGCCAGTACGTAACGCAAACGCAAGGCGAAACAGTGGTTTTATAATCGGCGTGATTGTGACAGATGCTCTTTGTACGAGCGAATATCTTCACGCACTTTGCCAAGCGAGTGATGCAGATACTACGGTTGTTCGAGATATGTTGGTCTCCATGTCTCCAGTTGCTGCACACGATGTAGCACGTGTAGCTTCATTGTTTCAGTTTGCTTGGAATGCTCAAGTAGCGAATGAAACAAATCAAACAACGATGGATGCAGTCGGTAAAGAACTTGCGGATTCATACGAAGAAATTAATTTGCTCTACACAATTACAGGTAGCATGCATTCGGTTAATCACCCTAAAAGATTCATCGAACTTGCTTGCAATGAACTTCTGCAAACACTTCCGTACGAATGGGTTGGAGTTCAACTTCGCATTGGTGATCGCCTTCCACGAATTGGTAGCGAACTTGTTTTTGCTGGTGAAGCACCGAACGGTATTTCAAGTACGGTTCGTTCCGTTGCGAACGATATAGAAAATGCGCCAATTATTTCTAATGGCTCTGATTTAGTTGCAGAACGACTTGGGCAAGCAACAATTATCGAACCAATCTTGAGTGATGGAGATGTCATCGGCGTCCTTGTTGCGGCAAATAAACAGGGAAATGACTTAGAAGCATCTTCAGTCGATATCAAATTGCTTTCAGCAACTGCGGCACAACTCGCTATTTTCCTTGAAAACGCACTTTTATACGAGGACTTAAATGCTACATTCCTTGGAACACTTGAGGCGTTAACTGCTACGATAGATGCGAAAGATAAGTACACCTGTGGTCATTCTCAGAGAGTGGCACTGTTAACCGCACAACTCGCAGAAAAATCAGGACTGGACTCAGAACAAGTCGATCGATTCCGAATTGCTGGGCTTGTACACGATATTGGCAAGATTGGTATTCCTGAGTATGTCCTTACAAAGAAGGGCGGCTTAACGAATGATGAGTTTGGTGAAATCCAAAAGCATCCAGAAATAGGCGCAAAGATTCTTAAAGATATTCCGCAGATGGAAGACATCCTTGGTGGCGTTTTGCACCACCATGAAAAATATTCTGGGGATGGATATCCCCATGGTATTGCAGGAAACGAGATTCCACTTGTAGCAAGAATGATTGCGCTTGCAGATACGTTTGATGCAATGTCATCGAGCCGCACATATAGAAATGCGATGAATCGTAACGCAGTGCTTGATGAAATGAAACGAGTTTCTGGAAAGCAGTTTGATCCTGAACTTGCAGAAATCTTCTTTGAACTTGATTTCTCACAGTGGGAACAACTCATGATTGATCACCAAGTACGAAGTCCTATAACTGGAGAAAGGAAAGCAGCATGAACATATCATCTGAATCACATCTTGCAGCAACAGTTTTATGCATTACAGGCAATTTAACGGTTGATGATAGCGATCGCTTTCAACGTGATATCCGTGAAACGGTGGTTAATTTTTCAACAAACGTGATAATTGATTGTGCTGGACTTGATCTTATTGACTCGGTTGGACTTGAGTCGCTTCTTTGGTTGTCCGATGAACTTAATCGAAACGGTAAAAAATTGAAATATGCAGCTGTTCCAGAACCAGTGCAGTGTGTGTTTGAACTCACAAGGCTTGATCGAGTGTTCAGCACGCATAAAACAGTGGAAGCCGCAGCACGGAGTTTTGCGTAATACACCGATGACATCTAAAGGCAATATATCAATACCATTAACTTCCCAAGCTCCTCTTGGTCAGTTGTTGTTGCGTCGAGGTGTCTTGTCACAAGAACAACTTGACAGCGCACTTGAAAAACAAAAGACATGCGAAGAACGAAAGTTGATTGGCGAAGTGCTTGTTGAAATGGGTTTGGTGAATGATCATATTGTTCTTGAAACATTAGCACAAGCATACGGTATCCCGTTTGCTACTGATACAGCACGACTTGCAGATCCAAAGGTCATTGAGGTCTTGCCACGCGAATTTCTAGAAGAACATGGTGTGCTTCCAATGTTTCTTGTTCGTGGCGTACTCACTGTTGCAGTAAGCGAGCCAGCAAACTTGTACTTACTTGAAGAAATTGAACGAAAGACAGGGCACACAGTTCAAATCGTAGCAGCAACTGCTGATGATATTGAAGCGGCACATAAGTCATATCTTCCCGCGGCAAACGTATTTGTTATCGATGAAATCTATGAAGATATTGATGATCACGATTTTGCTGTTATTGAACAAGACGCAACGGAACTTGCAGACCTTGAAGAAGATGCTGGTCATGGACCGGTTGTTAAGCTTGTAAATTATTTGATTTACTCAGCAGTACAAGACGGTGCTTCAGACATTCACATTGAACCAGACGATCACTCACTTCGTGTTCGTTACCGTGTTGATGGCAAACTCTACGAAAAGATTCAACCGCCATACAAAATGCAACAAGCGATTGCGAGCCGCATAAAAATTATGGCGAACCTCGATATTTCAGAACGTCGTCTTCCGCAAGATGGCGACTTCAATGTGATGATGGATGGTCGCCCAATTGATTTACGTGTTTCAACAATGCCAAGCAAGTTTGGTGAAATTGTTGTGCTTCGTATTATTGACAGTAAGAACAATCGTTTGTCACTCGATAGTTTGGGCTTTAATGAACACATGCTTTTGGACTGGAAAAGTGTTGTCCAGCAGCCGAACGGTGTTGTGCTAGTAACTGGTCCAACTGGTTCTGGTAAATCGACCACACTGTATTCAGTGCTGTCACAACTTGATACAGATGAAATAAACGTCGCGACGATTGAAGATCCAATCGAAGCGCAAATTCGTGGCATCAATCAGTCACAAATTAACGATCGTGCGGGTTTTACTTTCTCTACTGCCTTGCGTTCTATGCTTCGCCAAGACCCAGATGTCTTAATGGTCGGTGAAGTGCGGGATACTGATACTGCTGCAATCGTTTCCCAAGCCGCATTGACAGGACACCTTGTCTTCTCGACGCTGCATACAAACGATTCGATTTCTGCGGTTACACGTTTAGTTAATCTTGGGATTGAACCCTACCTTGTGGCCGCAACAGTTCGCGGTGTACTTGCACAGCGACTTGTTCGCAAGATTTGTCCTCACTGTAAAACCGCTTGGGAAGGTGAAGATGCTGTGCGCAATGCGTGTGGTGGTGGCGAGTATTCGATGGGTGCTGGTTGCAACCGGTGCCGAGGTACTGGATTTGCTGGGCGAATAGGCATTTTCGAATTGCTTATTCCAAACAACGAATTACTTGAAGCAGTAAGCCGCGGTGCTTCACTCCAAGAACTTCGTACGTTGACAAACCACGCAACCTTACGGTCAGATGGCTTAGAAAAAGTAGTCAAGGGACTCACAACTCCAGAAGAAGTGCTCTGCGCAACTAGGAGTTTGGGCTCATGAGTGCCGCAAACGCATTATTAGCAAAAGAAACATTCGCATGGAAAGCGCGGGATATTCATGGGCGTGAATTAACGGGTTCGCAAGTTGCATCTAATGAAGACGAAGTTGCAAATGTACTTCGTACGCAGGGTTTGTTCATTACAGCGATTGACCCAGAACCGCTAATGCAGGGCGATGTCGAAGATGTGAAGGATGACATCATGACTGCAATCGCCCAGAGGCGTATAAAGCAAGATGACGTCATTGCATTTTGTCAACAACTTGCGGTTATGCTTGAAACAGGTGTTCCGTTATCAGAGTCACTTGAAGCACTCATGAAGCAAACAAAACAAAAAGAGTTTCGCGAAGTGCTTGAAGGCATTCACAGTGACGTATGTGGCGGTGATGCGCTCTCTAGTGCGCTTGCAAGGCGTAAGCGCGTCTTCCCACGAATTGTCGTAAGTTTAGTTCGCGCTTCTGAATTATCTGGCACGCTTCCGATGATGCTTGAACGTGTTGCAAGTTACTTATCGCGAGAGCGCAAAACAATTCGCGAAGTTAAAGGTGCAATGACGTATCCCATGATTATGGGTTTCACAGCAGTTGTTGTAACATCGCTCATCGTAACCTTCGTGCTTCCTCGCTTTGCAAAAATTTATGAAATGCGCGCAGCGTCGTTGCCAATGCCAACGAAAATCCTAATGGGAATAAGCGATGGCTTGCTTGGATCTTGGATGTATTGGATTCCAACTCTAGCAGCAATCATTATTGCGGCGGTTCTTTGGCATAAAACGACAAGTGGACGAAACTTTTTTGATTGGATGAAACTAAGGACCCCAATCGTGGGACCTATGTTTGGCCAACTCTACACAACTCGCGCTTCAAGAACACTTTCAACGTTGCTAGCAGCTGGCGTTGGCATTCTTGACGCAATTGGTATTTGCAGGGATGTAACGGACAACGTTCAATTCGACCAACTTTGGACAGAGATGGAAAACGATGTGCGCAACGGACATCCAATTAGCGATGCGGTCTTTGAATCACCCTACGTTCCCTCATACGTGGCGTCGATGATGGCTTCGGGAGAACGCTCAGGCAAATTGCCATCCGTAATGGATCGAGTCGCAAGTTTTACAGACGAAGAACTTGAGTCGCGTGTGAAAAAGGTTTCTTCAATGATTGAACCACTTATGATTCTTGTGATGGGCGGCGTTGTTGGTGGTGTTGCTATTGCGATGTTGCTTCCGATTTTCAGCATGTCCAAAGTCATTTCTGGGGTGTAGCGATGTTGAATAAACTCCCCCGGAATAAATTGGCTCAGAATAAACTCCCCGGAATAAATTGACCCAGAATAAACTCCCTCGGAATAAACTGCTTTGCGGGTTGTTTTAGTGAACAGCGGTTTTCATATTTGAGAAAAAGCCGCAGTTGTAAGAGAAAACGCAACGAATAGACAAATCAATATTTTCTCAGGTGACTGCAAAATGCACGAATATGATTGGTGGAATGAACGTCATTTGTTATGTCGATGGTTTTAATTTGTATCACGGTCTTCGATCTAAGGGTCTGCAAAGATATTATTGGCTTGATCTTTGGAAATTGACCGAGCGTTTTTTGCTGCCTAATCAGGAATTACGGGAACTTATTTACTGCATGTCGCGTGTAAAGAAAAATCCGCCCTCAAGAAAACGACAACGTTTGTACATTGATGCGATTGAAGCGTTTCGTCCAAAAACAAAAGTGTTGTACGGACATTACCTTGCGAAAGAAGTACGTTGCAGGCGGTGCGGTCTTACTTATCTGCGCCATGAAGAAAAGATGACGGATGTGAATATCGCTTGTGAATTGTTACAAGATGCAATGGATGGCAAGTTTGATATAGCGCTTCTCATATCAGGAGATAGCGATTTGGTGCCACCGATACGAAAGATAAAGAAACTTTATCCAGAAAAACGAGTGATTACATTATTCCCTCCAAATCGTGACAGTAAGGCATTAAAGAAAAACTCACATGGATATAAATGGATCTCAGAGGCGGATCTTGCCGCTTCTCAACTTCCCGAAGTAATTGAAGTTTCAAACAGGCAACCACTATTTCGCCCGAAGAAGTGGCAATAAAAAATGGATGCTCGGTTTCACAGGAGTGAAACCGAGCATCGGGCCTGCCGTCTAAGGCAGGGGGGGTTAAGCAAGTTATTACTACATATTATATCGGTGTTTTTTAAAGTCAAGCCAAAAATATGTGTTTAATTATCTTATGCGTTTTTTCGCTTTTACGAAAAACGGCAGTTGTGAGAAAAACGCTTCGCAGTTTTTCGCTTTAACGAAAAATCGCAGTTGTAGAGAAAACGCAGCGAATAGACAAAACAATAATTTCTCAGGAGATTGCAAAATGCACGAATACAATAATTGGCTTTGAAACTAATCTGTTGATTTTGTTTTTTTTTAGTGGCTATTTACAATAGGGTATATATACTTATGTGTATATGGATAATTCTTGAGCACCGTAATGTCGAGAAAAAGATTAAGAAGATTCCTCGCGAGGTGTTGGCTAGATACTTGGTTTGGAAGGAAATAGTTGAGGATGAGGGGCCAAGTGGACCTCAACGAATAAAAGGGTTCAGGGATGAATCACTCAAAGGTGTCTGGAAAGGATATCGTTCTTCTCGGCTTGGCTTGAAATGGCGAGTGATCTACCAAGTTGAAAAAGCCGTTCTAAGAGTGCTTGTGATTGAATTGAGTGCACACAAATGTTAGGAGTTCAAATGAAGTTTAACGAAAAAGATTTTGTGCCTGCGAAGAAGCGGATACACCTGACCCCTAACGAACGCTTGCGTCATTTGCGCGAACTGCAAGAACTTTCGCAAGTCGAGCTTGCTGAATTGACGGGTATTTCCCAATCAAATATTTCCGCAATGGAAACAGGGCAGCGAAACATAGGTCGCGAGCGCGCAATAGTGCTTGCCAAAGCACTGCAGGTGCACCCAGCGCTTATCTTGTTTTCGGAATTTGATAATTCAAAGTATATTTCTTAAACGTTGGAAGCTTCTGGCGTCAACCACGCTTCAAGTGCATCGCGGATTTCATCAGCACTTTTAGCAAGGCGGACGCGTTCTTTTAATGGTTTGATGTGACCAAGCGTTCTTCCGTAAAGTGCAATTCGGTTTGTTATGCAGTGCAACGCGGAGCGTTCGCCTCGATGCTCCAAAATAAGTTCAAGGTGGCGGAGGATGACTTTTATTTTGTCGTTCCGTCCCCGGAAGGTAGGTGTTTCTCCCAGAAGTGATCGAGAGATGTCATCAAAAATCCATGGCTCTTTCATGGCGTGACGGCCAACCATCACGCCAGCGCAGCGGGTATGCTCAAACATCCGTTGCGCACTTTCGGGAGAATTGATATCGCCGTTTCCAATCACTGGAATCGAAACCGACTCAACAACTTTCGCAATCCCATCAAGACAAACACTGCCAGAAAACTTTTGACTCGTTGTTCTTCCATGCACAGTAATCGCTTGAATGCCTACATCTTCAAGCCGCTTTGCCAAATCAGGCGCAGAAAGTTCTCCCTCACTCCACCCAAGGCGAACCTTAGCAGTAACTGGAACGCCATCACACGCTTCAACAATTTGCTTTGCAAGGTTTGCCGTTTGGCGGGGTGTTTTTAACAAAAGTGACCCGCCGTTTTTTTTGCAGACCTTATCAATTGGGCATCCCATGTTGATATCAATAATAGTTGCGCCTTGTTTAACAGCC
>JASMLG010000051.1 GCA_030748805.1 Phycisphaerales bacterium
TTCAAAAATGTACGCAGCGCCGCTATTTGTACCTGCATGATTATTAAACCATGCGCCTGCGATAACTCTACCTTCGCTTACATCAACACTCACCCCCATCATGTCACCAATTTCACCATCTTCTGCAATCAATTCTGCCTCGCGGTGCCATTGTTCATCGGTATATCTGTAAACCAGAACCATTCCAGAAGCCCAGCCATTACCTGTTCCGATGGGACAACCAATTACAGCAAGGTCGCCATCAATCGCAACTGAGGTTCCAGACAGTCCATCAGGTGTGATTGGAGGTATGTCCGGTTCAACAGGGCACTGAGAAAGACACACTGTTAGAACTATTGAAACTAACATGGTCCCCAAGCATCAACTACTAATAGCAAGTCAGAAACATTTACGATTCCATCGTCATTAATATCTGCAGGAACATTTGATTCTCCCCAAGAGCCCACAACTTCAAGTAAGTCAACTACATCTACAGTTTCATCACCATTTACATCTGCTGGGCAAACGGGGTCAATTATTATTTCATCGCTTGAGTCAACTTCTATAGCTTTTATTTGATCGTCTACAAAAATAACTTCGTCAAAGGAAATGACATTTTCAGCATGTACAAACTGTACAGTTAATAAATGCACTGGTGTTGGCTGCGGTGGAATATACGCTCCAGCAGTAAGTGCAACACCAAGTACTATGGTGTCATTGTGAGACATCATCCACTCAAGTTTTTCAGTTATTCCTCCGCCAACTGATGTTACTTCAGCTCCAACAAAGTCAAATTGAAAACCAGTTATAGTTGAATCGCTTGTCCACATTATTTCTGCAAACCCAGAACCATCCCCTTCAACATTCCATTCACCAAAACTTAAAACGTTATCCGCATTTACTGAACATGTTAGTAGAATTGTAATAATGTACTTGAGCATTCCTAACCTCCTATGTCTTAATTGTGGCTCATCTAGGTGCCTAGGTCAAGTAATTTCTTTGAAATAGTGTCAACTATGCCCTGTGGGTCATCTGTACCAATACGAAACTTGCGACCTGAACGTAATTTGATTTCAACTGCATCAAGTCCTGATACGTTGTAAAGCCATCCGTGTGGGGTTAAACGAATTCCCCAACCAAAAATCCACGAGTTTCGTACTTGTTTCACCGCTTCAATTTCTTGCAATTGATACGACTTTTTCCAAAACTTGGGTCCAAAATAATGCCTGAGTTCTTCGTCATCTATTACAACAGTCAAAGAGCCAAATAACCATCTAAGCACAATAAGAGTTGCAATCACTCCGTACAAAGAAATTGCAACAATTGAAGTAAACTGATTCAGACCTGCAATGACAAGGCAGAGAACCATAGTCATAAACATGATTACCTTAATTAATGTGCCTTGTTGGGCATGGGAGTATTTCATGCAACGAGTATATCACTCGGAGCTGCCGTTTGGCTTTCAAAGAGACAGTCACTTAACAACTGTTTGTATAACAACTAGTTAAAACGCGGCCTTTCCTCTTTGAAAGTGACAGTCACTTTGAAAGCGGAAAAGAAGCACTACACGCTCTTCCGCCCCACCGCAACAAAATTAGTGGCAGGCAGCAAACGCCGCTTGAATACTGCTCTAACAAGAGAACCACCGCATTAAAAATAACCGGCTCGCCTAGGGCGAGCCGGTTCGAGAATCAAAGATTCTAAACTAACTGATTAAGACCAGTTAGCGATGATGACCAATAGGTCGAGGATGTCAGAAACACCATCTTCATTGACATCACCAGTACAACCGTCTGGACATGGACCCCAGTCGGCAATAACGATAAGGATATCAAGGATACCTACAACACCATCACCATCTAAGTCACCAGGAATTGGTGGGTTAATAATGATAATGTCATCTTCACCAATGATAGTACCTTGGTTGTCGAGATTAGATGTATAGATGATGTAACCGTTTGTGCGGAGTTCACCACCTGCTTTAACAACCAAGTTTTGGGTGTACATAACGTCTGCGATGGAACCATCACAGTCGTTGTCTTTACCATCAACTACTTCAACCGTTGCGCCACCACTAATTTGGATGGTGCCGATTGGAAGTGCACAAGAAGTATTTGGATCTAAACCTTCTTCAGTATTACCAAGGTCAGCACTTAGTGCTTCCATAGTTACTGGGTCTTGACCAGTATGTGCAACCATATCAAGCGTTGCGATTGACATATCAAATTGAGCGTTGTCAATAATTTCAACGTTGAAATTACCACCAACTGCCAAGCGCCAGTTTTCGTGTGGAAGGAAAATGCTTGCGTCTTCGCCAACATTGTAATTGCCTTCAACTCGCATACCGTCGCCTGCTGCAGGACCACCGTCGCCACCGCGTACTCCAGGACCGCCATCAACTTCACCAAGAATAGTTCCGTTGTTTGTAAGGTCGCCAAATACGTAGAGAACGCCACGGTGCATTGCAACAAGACCGTTATTGGTTAAGTTTGCACCAACCAGAATGTCATCAGTTGCACGCATTTCACCATTGACAGTTGTGTCGCCCATGATGTCAGTCGTACCACGAAGATTTCCGTCGATGTTTAGATCGGCATACACAACTGAACCAGCGGAACAAGTCCAAGTACCAGTTGCGTGTGCATCACCGTTGATACCCATTTCACTGTCACGGCGAAGTGTTGCATCAAGGATACTAACAGTAGTTCCTGAAAAATCAAGTGAAGCGCCTCGGTAAGCCAAAGCGGTGGCAACTTCAATCGAATCACCAGAAGTCACTCTCGCCGTACCAGATGTGCCTGATCGGACTTGGCCTACATTCACAGCATTTAGTGAATTAAAACTACTTCCATCATGAAGGGAGATTGACAAATCTGCATTGTTAATGCAACCACAAGAACATAAATGTCCGCCCTGGCATTGATGTCCCGGTTCTGGTTGACCATCGCAATTATTATCTAGGCCTTTGGTATGGACAATTGAATCAATATCATTGACGTGTGAAAATTGAACCAAAATAACATCGCCCTCATCGGCATCTATATTCGCACTAGAGAGTGACTCGTAACCTACTGAAGTTTCAATATTGTACGCGGCGAGATCTTCGCAAATATCGGGGACACCATTGTTATTCCAGTCAGTAAGGTAGTCTTCACATTCGTCTGGAACACCATTTTCGTTACAGTCATTGAATATTTCGCACTCGTCTGGAATGCCGTTGCCATTACAGTCGTCAAATGTTTCGCAATCATCTGGAACACCATTTTCGTTACAGTCATTGTCTGTTTCGCATTCGTCAGGCGTTCCGTTCATATTACAGTCGTCACTCGTACCGTCAGCGATATCTTGCCCATCGTCGATGCCGTTTCCATTACAGTCAGGGAATTCGCATTCGTCAGGAATGCCGTTGTCATTGTCATCAAAACTTGTGCCATTTGTAATATCGCAGGTGTCGTCTACACCATTGTTGTTACAGTCAGTGATTGTTGGGTAAAACACTTCAATATTACCAGTTGCTTGCCAAGTTGTTCCAGTGTTATCCTTACCTTGGAATAGTGCACCTATGTAAACATTCGCATCTTGGAATGGATCAAAAACAGTAACGCGAGCAATAAGGACACCATACTTGTCTTCACAATTTTGATTTGTAAAGAGCATTGGTTGGCCTTGATCATCGTCTGGTGTAACGAACCAAAGACCGTTATCGGTGTATACATCGCCGCCATTGTCTTCAAAGTTTGACCAATCAATACCAATGTTCATTAGAGCATTGTTTGTGTATGGATACCCAGTACTATCCATTGCGCCAACTGTTACAAAACTGTCGTACTGCAAACTTGGGAAGTTACCATAGAGCAATGGGTTAATTTCCATCGATGTAGGTCCACCAAAAGGGTTTTGGTAAAACGTTCCGTTTGTTGCAAGACGTTTATCATTTACCCCGTCGCCTGCAACAGCGTCAAGACGCTCGTCGCTGTTTAGCACAAGGTAAAATTCAACGGTCCAGTTAAAATCGCCAGCGACAGCATTTGTCTCAGCAATACGATAGTCAATACCTTGGAACGCAAATTCCCCGCTTGCAGCAGTGCCACAAAGCAATGAACTTACGAGTCCAAGTCCTAACATAGAACGAGTTTTCATACTCATCTCTCCTCTTAGTTCCCCCTAACTGCGGTATGTTCATGCTCTTCGCACCGCGCAAAAAGCATGTAAATCCCGAATCAAGACCTCAATGTACAGGAAAGCATGATTGCATGTCCAATAATAAATCCACGATTTTGCGTAAAAATTGGCAAAAAACAACAGTTGGTAGACAAAAAGCGTATTGGCAATCAATCGAAGCACTTTAAAATGGCTGTGCTTAGGTTATTGACCTGCCCCCAATCCGTTAGGACTGGGGGTTTCTAAGTGAGGAACAATTAGAAAAGGCCTCGTCCTTTCGGATGGGGCCATGATATAAAAAGACAGCCCCGCAACCTTTCGGTTGCGGGGCTGAAAAAGTTGGCAATAACCTACTTTCCCGCTGAGCAGTATCATCGGCTGTCAAGACTTAACTTCTGAGTTCGGGATGGGATCAGGTGTATCCCTTGACATAAATTCACCAACAAAGCCAATCGCCGCCGCTAGGCGACGAGT
>JASMLG010000052.1 GCA_030748805.1 Phycisphaerales bacterium
ACAATCGGGGTTAACCGTCATGGCTCCAGTTCAAGAATGCCCAACAGACAAAAGTAAAAAAATGTGTACTGTGTATGGCCTTCTCATTGGCGAAGCGACTGATTGTGACGAAACGCCACTTGCAAAAAACTCATCTTCACGGTTTGATGTAGGGCGGAACTTTGCAAACAAGTTTTGGAACGCCTGTCGTTTTGCACTTATGAATATTAGTAATCCAACTGATTCAATTACAAAGGATGATTTGACACCAGTTGACCAATGGATGTTGTCTAGAGTTGTGCTTGCCACAAATAAAGTTGACGCTGCTCTAAGCGAATATAAATTTAGTGCTGCGGTTGATGCGATTTATGATGTTCTTTGGAGAGATTTTTGTGACTGGTATCTCGAAGCTATAAAGTCAACAGTCAAAGAAAACCATAATCAGCAACGCGTCTTGCTTTCTATTGTTGATGTTATTAGCCGGCTGTTACATCCTATCTGCCCGTTTGTAACTGAAGCACTTTGGCCGTACATACACTCTCTCCCGTCGGGAAATCTTGATGGTCTTGAAATGAATACAAATTTGCTTGCGGCAAATTCTTCATGGCCAGATGTTTCAGGTCTTGAACTAAATGACGAAACAGTTTCTTCGTTTGAGAAGATTCGTGAACTTGTGACTGCAATACGTGGCGCGCGTGCTTCGCAGAACGTGGCACCAAAACGTAGAATTGACCTGTTCATGCCACAACAACTCTATTCTCTTGCGATGGAACACACAGTTGTCTTAAGTTCTCTTGCTGGGTTAGAAAAAATAGCTTTGATTGAGGAATCAACCGAAGGTTTTACAGTATTGGTAGATGGTCAGTCCATTGTACTTTCAAACATGGTTGACCAAGAACAAAGGCAAGAGAATGAAGCACGAATTACAGGAGAGATAGCTTCACTAGAAAAGAAAGCAGAGGGATTTAGAAATCGTTTATCAAATGATTCCTATGTTAGCAACGCACCAGATCATATTGTGCAAGAAACAAGAGAGATGCTTTCAAAGACAGAACGAGAATTAGAACTTGCAAAGGAGCAACTAACAAAGTGAAGAAACTTATTTTATTCTTACTTATTGCCATTTTTGCAATGTCCTGCGAGAGTTCTAAAGTTAGAACATCTTCACCTAGTGCAGCAGTTATCAATCCAGCCCAGATGAATAAGTTTCCTTGGATGTATCACGGCGATGAAGGTACACAATTCGTTTCAGATATTTGGAATATCCGAACGACTATAAAACATAAACAAATAGTGGACTCGCTCCCTAATTTTTATGATGGTTTGATTGATCATTACACTTCAGTTTTTGGGAAGTTGCCATATCCAAAAGATAGAATTGATGTATTTATGTTTGCTAATGAGTCACAATGGAAGTTGAAATTACAGGAACTACTTGGAAATGAAGCGAACTCTTGGTACGCACTTGGGCGTGGTGGATTGACAATTGATGGTATAGGTGTTTTATATCATCTTGACAAAAGTACAAGAAGTCGAGTTACGTTTCGGATTGCGGCACATGAGGGATGGCATCAATATGCGGAGCATGCCTTCAAATCATGTTTGCCAACTTGGCTGGATGAAGGAATTGGGACTTGGATGGAAGGTTTTCGTTTGCGTCGAGGACAACTCCATTTTACTCCTGCAAGCAATTGGGATCGACTTTCAGCGATTCGAAAAATTGTTACAGCAAATCGCTTAACTCCATTGAATGAACTTATCAATTCAGACCCATCTGAATTACTTGAAACGGGTAGATCGACTTTACTTGGCTACTACTCACAACTCTGGGCATTTACTAGTTTCTTAATGGAATATGAAAATGGAAAGTTCCGACCTGTTATTCGCGATTTATTGCTTGATGCTGTCGACGGAACTTTAAGAGAGCCAAGTGATGGCTGGCTCTTTTTGTTCACAGATGACAAACAACAATTGGAGAAAGAGTACAACGATTGGGTAGTTGAATATGTTAGACCAGGTACTTCGTGGCGTTAGTTGGTTTCATCTCTGATTCTCATGGCGAATGGTTACGAACAAGGGTCGCTGTAGACATGTTGCGTCAATATGGATGTGATACTTTGATACATCTTGGAGATGTGGAAACACAAGCAGTTCTTGATGAACTTGCCGATAATTATGTTTCAATGGTTTTCGGAAATTGTGATTTTGTTTCCAAATTAGAAGATTATGCAGTTCAATTAGGGATTGATTTGCATCATCCAGCAGGAATAATAAAGATAGATGGGATGAGGATTGGATTTCTTCATGGAGATGATATTGCTCAATATCATCGTTTTCTTAACGATCCAAAAATAGATATAGTTGCCCATGGCCATAGTCATGAAACACGCGATGAAATGGTATATAACACCCGTTGTATCAATCCTGGCGCATTACATCGTGCTGTTCGTTACACTGTTGCTGTACTTGACACTCAAAAGGAGACGGTTACTTTTCTAGAATTGGATGATAAATAATGTCTGACAGCAAAGCAAAATCAAAGATTAACATGAAGTTAATGGATATACGTAGTGCTGATGAAAATGATGTTTCTACATTAAGAGAGTTGTTTGAAAAAAGTCGACTAGATGGACACATAGCTGAAAATGATACTGGTGCAGATCTTGACCATCTAATGGCAGGTTACTTTGAATGCAAGGACAGCGGTTTTTGGGTCGCTCAGTATGAAGATGTAATAGTTGGAATGATTGGAGTTCAACGTATTAACGACAACTCAGCAGAGATTAGGCGGTTACGAGTACGAGATGCATTTCGAAGACGTGGAATCGGAACCTTGCTTATGAAGCATGCGATTACTTTCTGCAGAGAAAAACAATTCCTAAAAATAGTGTTAGATGTACGAATTGAACGATCACCTGCTATCGCTATGTTTGATACTTTTGGTTTCATACATAGTCGTGAAAGAGAAATGAATGGTCGCAAGTTACTTGACTTTTACCTAGATTTATACACTGATTCGATGGATACTTCATTTGAGTGAACAAACTGCATTTTTTATTGAAAAACAACAAGTTCTTTGTTTGTTTCTTGTTAAATTCTGAATATACTCAACTTTGGAGTTATAAATTGATTAGGAAATCTAATACACATAGAGCTTTTACGCTTGTCGAGCTCCTAGTCGTAATGTCTATAATTGCTTTACTGCTTGGAATATTGATTCCTGCTCTTGGAAAAGCAAGAGCCGCTGCAATTCTACAAAAGGACGCAACCAAGATGAAAAAGATACACTCTGCTTGGATACAGTGGAGTGCAGATGACGATGGTCGCTATCCAACTCCTGGTCTAGTGAATCGGCTAGCTAATTCTTCGGGACAGCACATAAAAGGTGTCGGTCCGGAAGATCGATTAGCTAACACAACTGACAATTTGCATTCACTTGCAATCATGGAGAACCTTTACAAAGCAGAAGATTTGATTTGTGATAATGAACCAAATAGTAATATTTATGTGTTTGAAAGTTATGATTATGATGTTAGATCAGTTCCCGACGATATCTACTGGGATGAAGATTTGAACGTTGATATGCAAGAAGGCGGAGAAGGAAGCAACATATCTTATGCTTCTATACCTTTGATTGGCCAGAGAAAAATAGATGAATGGAAAAACTCGTCATCTTCTAACTTCCCAATTATCAGTAACCGAGGTCCTGAATTTGGACAACCAGTAAAGTGGTCTCTAACTTTTGATATTCATGGAGGTGGGCGTGACTGGGCTGGCAATATTTGTTGGCAAGATAATCACACTTCTTATGAAGAAACCTTTTTGCCCACAGGGAGTGTGTACGAAACCTTCGAAGGTAAAACAAACGACAATATTTTTAATATCGATTGCGTTACAGGTATATGCAATTTTTGGGGAGGTGATACTTGGCTAATACAAGTTAGCGAGTTAACAGAAGTAGGCACTCAGTTCCCATATCAACTTAATCCAGAGCTGCAATGGGATCCACAAATTGATGACGATGCCCCATAATTAGGAGACAGTGGTGAAGATTCTTAAACAATTTATTTTATTCCTTGTTTTATTTACAAATTCTTCTTATTTGGATGCAGCCCCTAGGAAAGTTATTTGCGAAAACTTTACCGCAACTTGGTGTACTTATTGTCCTGATGTAGCTAACGGTTTAATTATGCTTATGGATGAATTCCCTGACACCTGTTTTGCAATGCAAATACATGGCAGTGATTCTTATTCTACTACGTGGGGAAATTTACGTCTGGCCTTTTATAATGTTCCGGGTTTTCCGACTGTTTGGATGGATGGTGTACTAAAACAAGAAGGGTCTTATGGGAGTCCTACCGCTAACTACAATCAACTTCGGTCAAAATATCTAAGTCGAATCGCAGTTCCAACTGATGTCACGATGGATATCTGTGGCACAATTGTAGACAGTGATACTTATTCAGTTACACTGAATGTTGGAATTGAATCAGGTGGATCTGGTAAGACAATGAGGTTGCATTGCTCACATATTCTTCATCATTACCCAAGCCCCTCATTCAATTATGGCTGCTTTATGCAGGCGAGTTCACAAGATATAACTCTTGCGCCAGGCGAATCTACTAGTATTTCTTTTACGATGGATCTTGATAGTGTAAGTTTGGCTAACCTCGAAGATGTGAGTTTCATTGGATGGGCTCAAACTCCAAACTCAACTGGACCAGCCGAAGTGTATCAAAGCGAAAAACATGTATACAACAGCGGTGATTGCCAAGAAGACATTTTCATAGTTGGACCCAAGGGTGATTTCTCAACAATCAGTGATGCGATTGCTGCTTCAGGTACTGGTGACACAGTTAGGGTAATGTCTGGAACTTACTTTGAAAATATTGACTTTGGAGGACGTGGAATTACTATAGAAAGTATATCTGGAGCAGATGTTACAACTATTGATGGTGGTGGCAATGCTTCCGTTGTACGTTTATATAACAATGCCTCTTCAAACGCAGTGCTCAATGGCTTTACAATTCAAAATGGGAACTCCCCTCTTGGTGGAGGTATTTTGACGGATGGCTCACCAATTATTTCGAATTGTATTATTAAGAATAATTCCGCTCAAATGGGTGGCGGTTTATATCACCTTCAAAATGGTACAACAGGACCAAGTATTTCAAATTCCTTTTTCTGCAACAACACACCCAGTGATATATATGGCGACTGGGTAGATTCTGGTGGCAACGTGTTTGATGAAAGTTGTGGTGATGATAATTGTCCTGCCGATGTTAATGGCGATGGCAATGTCAATGTATCAGATCTCCTTGCAATCATAGATGCTTGGGGTGGTTCAGATCCTTCAGCAGATATCAACGATGATGGTACTGTAAATGTTGTTGACTTACTTGAAGTCGTTGGCAGTTGGGGATCTTGTACGTAGTTACTCAATAAACTATCTCGAGGGAAAGTTTATTTTATGTGTTGTGTTTCAATTTGATGCATAATGCACTGTGAAGGAGCATTACAATGCAAAACGAAGAACGAATTAATGGTTTAGAAACTCAAGTCCGAACACTCAAGAGAATTGTCTATGGGTTTGGATGTCTACTGGTCGCAGGAGTGGTTGTGTCTGCAACGACTCTGCAAACTGTTCCTGATGTGATTCAAGCAAAGAGTTTTGAGGTAATTAGCGAAAACGGCAAGCCAGTAGTTGTACTTAATTCGCATTTACTCGATACAGGCGAAAGCGATGTGAATGAGAGAGTCTATTACGGAAGCATGAGTTCGCTCAATAGTAAGGGCGGTACACTTGTAACCCTCGGTTCTAACAACTGCACTGGAACAGGTCAAATTGCTACGCTTAACGGCTACGGTAGGCTCCTTGTTAAACTTGGGTACAAAGTCGATGGCACACCCGGCTTAGCGCCTGTTGCATATGACAGCGGTCTTGTTACAACGTACGCTATTAACGGTGCGGTCACTTCTAATAATCCTTTGAAGCCTAAGGAATAGTGTTCGAAGAATCCGCTTTATTTTGAATGTATTGAAAATGCCTCTACCCATCTCAGGGTGGATATTTTATGTGTGCAAGCTTTTAAAAATCACACCTAAACTGATAGTAAATACAGCGTCACTTCAAAAAATAACCCCTTGCAAAAACAAGGAGTTAAAGAGTAAGAGCATAATTCTGAAGGGTTCGACGCCGTATTGGATTGCGAAGCAATCCTATGCGCCGCGAACCCCTTGTGCGGTCTTACCGCACCATTGCTCAACTACATAACCGTTGGTTATGTATGTTGAGAAATGCACCCGCGAAGCAACTCGAGCCATGAAAGGTTTCTTTCATGGCTCGATAGCGAAGC
>JASMLG010000053.1 GCA_030748805.1 Phycisphaerales bacterium
ACCAAGATGATTCATATTGGCAAGAACACAAAAAGCACCATTATCTCCAAGGGTATTAGCGCAGGCCACGGACAAAACATTTACCGCGGGCTTGTCAAAATTATGAAAGGCGCAGAACACGCACGCAACTACACACAGTGCGACTCTATGCTGATGGGTGATCGCTGCGGAGCACATACTTTCCCATACATTGAAATTAAAAACAAAACTGCAAAAGCCGAACACGAGGCATCTACTTCTAAAATCGGCGAAGATCAATTGTTCTATTGCAATTCTCGAGGAATCTCGACAGAAGATTCCATCAACATGATTGTGAACGGTTTTTGCAAAGAGGTATTCAGAGAATTACCTATGGAGTTTGCCGTTGAAGCACGTCGACTACTTGAAGTTAGTTTAGAATCGAGCGTTGGATAATTTTTTACGAGAATACATATGACAACACCACTACTTGAAATCAAAAATTTACACGTAAGCGTTGAAGGATCAGAAATCCTTAAGGGAGTCAACTTGACTGTACTTCCAGGGGAAGTGCACTCAATCATGGGACCAAATGGTTCTGGCAAAAGCACACTTTCATCAGTTATTGCTGGCCACGATGCGTACAAAGTAACAGAGGGTTCCATTACGTTCAATGGAGTTGACCTTCTTGAACTTGAAGCAGATCAGCGTGCCTGTGCAGGTGTTTTTCTTGCATTCCAATACCCAATAGAAATTCCCGGCGTTTCAACAAAGTTCTTTTTGAAGGCCGCAGTAAACGCAATTCGTAAATACCGAGGGCAAGACGAACTCGACGCAATGGACTTTCTCGATTTGGTTGAAGAAAAAGCAAAGTCCGTAAACCTCAACATTGATTTACTCGACCGTAATGTCAACCAAGGTTTTTCCGGTGGTGAAAAGAAACGCGCCGAGGTGTTCCAAATGGCGCTACTAGACCCGCTTCTTGGCGTTCTCGATGAAACCGATTCGGGACTAGACATTGATGCTCTTAAGATTGTCGCTGAGGGTGTTAACAAATTACGCTCCCCGGAACGTGGTTTCGTAGTAATTACACACTACCAACGATTACTCGATTACATCGTCCCCGATTTTGTCCACGTTCTTATGGACGGACAAATTGTTAAAAGCGGTGACAAAACACTGGCACTTGTCTTAGAAGAGAAGGGCTACAAAGCATTTGAACCATGCGGCTGTAGTTGCAATTGCGGATGATGACAACCAGCATTGACAATTCGGTTTTTGCAAACATGCACAGAAACGAAGCATGGATGTACACCAATGTCTCTGAATTATCAAACATTGATTTTTTAGATAGCGGCGCATGTAGTCCAGAAATTATCCGTAGGTACGACATTGCACCTAACAATCCATTTGTTGTTTATGTAAACGGCGCGTTCCAAAATGACCTCTCGCGCACCGCCGAAGATATTGAAATCAACGGATGCGCTCTTGGCAACATCGCAAGCCGAAGCGACTCTCGTATACCTCGAGGGGAAACTGACACCATAACTATTACAGGTTCGCAAACAAAAACCATTCACGTTCTGCAAGTTATCA
Source organism: Phycisphaerales bacterium (assembly GCA_030748805.1). Next base: position 1,555 of record JASMLG010000053.1, read on the forward strand.
CAGGCGACTCACCAATTGCATGTTTTGGAAACATGCTCATTCTCGCAGCAGAGGGAGAGTCGATTTCAGTTGCAGAAACACATGTCGCACTTGGCGATTGCACACACTTATTCATGCCCTGTACCGAAGTTATTGCGGAGAAAAACTCCTCGGTCACACTTGTAAAAGCGATTCGTGGAAGCAAGCAGGCCTACCACCTTGGTTCGCTTCATGTTGTCCAACACGAATCAAGCAAAGTCCAAACGAATACTATTACCCTAGGCGGTAAATGTTCTCGAAACGAGGTGTATGCCTACCTTGATGGCGAACATTGTGAATCCAACTTTGATGGCATGTATATGCTTGGCAGGAACCAGCTTGTTGATAATCACTTGCGTGTAGAGCACAATATGCCAAACTGCGATAGTAGAGAGTTTTACAAAGGCGTTCTTGACGAAAACGCCAAGTCAGTATTTACTGGTCGGATTTACGTCAAAGAAGATGCTCAGCAAACAGACGCGAAACAGACAAACCAAAACATTTTATTAAGCAATGATGCGGATGCAACTTCAAGACCTCAACTTGAAATTTATGCTGACGATGTTGTTTGCACTCATGGTGCAACCACTGGCGAAATAGATGACGAAGCCCTGTTGTATTTGCAAACAAGGGGCATCCCAAAAGAAGCAGCAAGAACTCTTTTAATTTACGCATTTCTAAATGAATCCCTCGATGATTTAGCAGATGAAACTTTTCGAGATGTACTTGTTGAAGAACTTTTAGCAAATCTACCTGGTGGAGAATTTATTCGGTCGCTTTATCTATGATTACTGACGCAGCCATTTCAGACATGTTTCCTGCATTGCACCAAGAAATTGGAGGTAAGAAACTTGTATATCTTGACAGCGCTGCAACGACCCAAAAACCACAGTGTGTCATCGATGCTATTACGCACTACTACGAATCAGACAATGCAAACATTCACCGCGGCGTACATACTCTAAGCCAACGAGCGACTAAATCGTACGAAAGCGCTCGGGAAAGTGTTGCAAACCTTGTTGGAGCATCCAGACCAGAAGAAGTAATTTTTGTTCGCGGCGCAACCGAAGCAATCAACTTAGTCGCTCAGGCGTATGCAAGACCTCGATTAGTTCAGGGAGATGAAATTTTGATTACTGAAATGGAACATCATTCCAATATTGTTCCATGGCAACTTGTGTGCGAACAAACTGGGGCTTGTTTAAAAGTTGCGAAAGTTCTCGACGATGGTTCCCTTGACATGGATTCTTTCAAGGAACTTCTTTCTGAAGACACGGTTCTTGTTTCAATAGCTCATGTTTCAAACGCAATCGGCACCATTAACCCAGTGAAGGAAATGTGCGCGTTGGCAAAAGAAGTTGGCGCAACCACTGTCGTCGATGGCGCCCAAGCAACTAGTCATTTGAAGGTTGATCTTTCAAGTGTTGATTGTGATTTTTATGCAATCTCTGGTCATAAAATGTTTGGACCAACCGGCATCGGTTGCCTTATTGGTAAACACGAATTACTTCAAGAAATGGAACCGTGGCAAGGTGGAGGTGACATGATTCTTACTGTTTCGTTTGAAGAAACAGTTTGGAACGAAGTGCCATTTAAGTTTGAAGCAGGAACTCCAAACATTGCTGGCGCAGTTGGGCTTGGCGCTGCAGTAAAGTTCATCAGTGAGATTGGATATGAAACAATGGCTACAAAAGAACAAGAACTACTTGCTTATGGTAGAAAGGTTTTAAATTCAATCGATGGTGTAACACTCATTGGGGCGGCAGAACATAATTCGGGAGTTCTTGCTTTTACTGTGAAGAACGTGCATCCGCACGATGTTGGAACCATATTGGACCATTCTGGTGTTGCAATTCGCACTGGCAACCATTGTGCTGAACCGCTTATGAAGCGATTTGGATTAACTGCAACTTGCAGAGCGTCGCTTTCTATCTACAACTCCACCGAAGATATTAATCGACTTGGTTGTGCAATCCAAGAAGCGATTAGAAT
>JASMLG010000054.1 GCA_030748805.1 Phycisphaerales bacterium
CTGTGATCTGCTGTTTCTTTGCTAGTTGGACGATACTTGGCAGGATCGCCAAGAATATCAGCAGCCCGAGCGATTACTTCAACTTTAATTTCTGAAACATCATCTGGATTAAGGTCATGATCCCTAACAATTTTCATCATCGCTGAAAGAGGAGCATGGCTCAATGCTTCAATTGGAAAACTCTTCATGCCGCAATCAATAATTTTGTAATGACACCCACCGCATTTTGGAAGATTGTCAGTAAGCATGTTCAAATTAAACTTGCCACCAAACTTTTCAAAGCAATGCACTAATCCCTCTTTGCCATCGATGACATGTTCGGGTCCTGAATACCCACGTTTTGCAAGCATTGCTGCTTCAACACCCATGCGAGTAGCATTGGGGTCAACCGTGTTTTTCATATTTGTAAGTTTGCCCGCTGTTACTGCACCCAAGCACATGCGAGGAGATGCACTTATACCAATTGCTTGTTGGATTTCATCTGCTGACAATCCGAGTACGGCTCCCGCTGCAATTGGCGCAGCAATACAAGTTATAGTCGCATGGTGCCAACCGTACTCGCGTACACCTGGATCGCCAAACTCGGCGAGTCGCATTTCCATTTCATAAGCAATAACAGTACCAAGAATTAAATCCTTACCAGTTAAACCGTTCCTTTCGCAAATTGAAAGAGGAGCAGGAATAATATCGCTTGGATGTGCTGGATCAGCCTTCCAATAAATGTCGTTGTAATCCATTGCACGAATACAAAGTGCATTCAAAAAGGCAGCCGTTACTGGGTCCGTTTTAAAGCCAGAGCCAAAGACGGTGCAGGTTCCAGCCCCGCCCATATCTTTAAAGTGGTCAAGCGTGATTTCAACATCATGTTGTTTTGAGCCACCAAGAGCACAACCAAGGGAGTCATAAAGAAACAACTTTGCTGCTTCAATTGATTCGGGACTTAGTTTCTCGTACGTAAGATTCGCCGCCCAATTTGCAAGGTCGTAACTAATGAAGTCCTTGTTGGATTTACTTGTATCGTGTGACATTTTGTATCTTTCTCTTATGCAGTTGCGAGTGCTTTAACTTTTCGTGCGACTTCTTCAGCGACTTCAAGAGTGGAATCGCCGTTACCGCGACCTTTCACATCGTAAGTACCAACCTTGCCTTCCGCGATCACATCTGCAACTGCGGACTCAAGATTCGCTGCGTGTTCATCTTCGCCAAGCCAGTCGAACATAAGTTTTACTGTAAGCAACATCGCAATCGGATTAACTACATATTTGCCAGCGTATTTTGGTGCTGAACCATGTGTTGGTTCAAAGACGGCGTACTCATCACCGATGTTTGCAGCAGAAGCAAAACCAAGACCACCTACAAGTCCTGCTGCTAAGTCAGATGAAATATCACCAAACATATTTTCAGCAACAAGTACGTCGTAGTCCTGTGGATTTTTTACAAGCCACATCATGATTGCATCAATGTTTGCTTCCCATGCTTCGATGCCTTCGTAACCTTTTGCAACATCACGGAAAATTCGCGTCATCAACCCGCCAGTTTCTCGCAGAACATTTGGCTTTTCCAGTAGCGTAACTGAGTTTCGTCCATGTGTTTTTGCGTAATCAAATGCTTGCGTGCAAATACTCGTGCAGCCACCCTTTGACATGATGCGTGTTGAAAGAGCAACATTTTCTAAACCCACTTCTTTCCATTTTTTCATCTTCGGGTTGGCACAAAGTGCGTCATATACGCTTTCAGGCAGTGGAAAAAACTCAACGCCGCCGTACATACCTTCGGTATTTTCACGGAAAACAACAAGGTCGATGTCATCTCGGTAGTTCAAAGGGTTTCCGGGATACGCTTTGCAAGGTCGAAGGTTTGTATGCAAATTGAAGAGTTGTCGTAACTTCACGATTGGGCTGAAGTAGACAAGGCCTTTATCTTTAAGTTCGGGTGCAAGTTCGTCGTGCGCTTCATCACGCGGTTTGCTCGTGATTGCGCCAAAAAGTGCGCAGTCCGTCTCTTTTAAGATGTCTATGGTTCGTTGCGGTAATGGGTCACCTTCGGTGCACCAAAACTCCCAACCGATATCTGCTGGAATATATTCCGCGTCAAACTCCATCGCGTCTAGGACGATTTTTGCAGCGTCCATAACATCGTTTCCTACGCCGTCTCCTGGCATCCATGCAATTTTGTACTTAGACATTTTTGTAATTCTCCTTAAAAATGAGATTATAGGCAATTTTACAGCCCATATATGCAGTTTGAACCTATTCTTATTCTTCAAAAAGTACAAATAAGTGCACTTTGTATCTTGCAACCACATTTTGAATCCTCTAGGATTGAAACTGAAATTGAAAGTGCTCAAGAGAAGGAGAGAGTAATGCATTCAAATAAGGTTTTGGCAAGTTGCTTAGTTGCTGTAGCATGTTTATTATCGAACAGCTTTGGACAGGCATCACTCCCTGTTGATTGCGGCGAAGTAGTGACAACACACTTTAGCGGACTCGACTTAGCCGATCGGCCAGATCCCAATGGCGCGGTCCTCACACTTGTTGATACGCGCATCCCTCCTGTTGGCTCAACGCCTTGGCCAACCGCTGGGCAACTCTGGAGTCCACCCCTCTTTAGTAACTTAGGCGCGGGTCCTGACGAATGGACTGCCATTAACCTTGGAACAATTTTCGGTCTTGCTTTTGCAACTGGCACCGACCCAGATATTTTCGTCGCTGCATCGCCGGGAATCTATGGAGATTACGAACCCATATATGTAATTGGACCAGCAGGCGCAGGTGGCATTTATCGAATCGATGGAAGTACGGGGCAAATCAGTACGTTTATACCTACTGGCTTTAACGGTACAACTGAAATGCCAAACCTTGGACCGGGCATTGGCAACATTCATATTGAAAACAATGGACCAAACCAAACCGACCAAGTATATGCAACAAACTTAGATGACGGAAAAATTTACTTGATCGATGTCTCAGGAACAATTGTACAAGTGTACGACCCCTTTGGAGCAGGGCAAATTGTCGATGGGCAGTACGCAAACCTTGGCGAACGGCCGTTCGCTGTTGCAATCAATCCACAAGGGACGCGGCTTTATTTTAGCATTTGGCTTCGTGACAATGGCCGACAAACTACACCTTGGCCAGCATCTGCTGGGCCAGCGCCGACCAATCCAAACAACTCGATCTGGTCTGTGGCAGTAGGTCAAGACGGCTTCTTGACTGGTGCACCGCAACTTGAAATCGTCCTTCCATATTTATATGGTACATATTCAAACCCAGTAACTGACATCTCGTTTACCACAAACGGTGATATACAAGTTGCAGAACGAGTGTTTGTCAGCGATTATGGACAGTTCGATGTTGGACACTCTGCAAGGGTACTTGAGTTTACTTCCACAGGAGCACCCTCATCTCGAAATTGGAGTTTAGGAGCTTCGCTAAACAATGGAATTGCTGCAAATTCGGTTGGCGGGGTTGGGTCCGATGACGACTCTCATACATGGGCAACCTGTGACCAAATAGTTGGTGGTGGGACGTATGGAATTACCCGTTTACCATTTCCAGGAAATACGTTAGCAACTCGAATCACTTCGAGCATTCCAATCGATATACCCGGTCCACTTAAAAATGGTATGGGTGAACTTGATGTCATGAATTGCGGCACGCCAGAAATTGTTGGCGCATGCTGTGTAACTGATACAAATGGCGTGGACTATTGCGTTGAAGTAACCCAAATAGAATGCACTACTGCCTACAACGGCATC
>JASMLG010000055.1 GCA_030748805.1 Phycisphaerales bacterium
CAAACGCTCAATAGTGCTTAGTTCTTTCCTTTCAACGTACTTTGTCAATGGACCGCCGTTCACAAATTCCATCGCAATAAATGGCCGCTCAATGTTCTCGTCATCTGTCCATACTCCAGATTCAAAAATTTGTGCGATACCCGGGTGCGTCAGCCGAGCGAGCGCATCGGCTTCATACTTAAAACGCCTTCTTGCTGTTTTTGAAAACCTGCTGCCTCTAATTATTTTTAGCGCAACTCTTCGCTTAGGAGATTGCTGCACTGCTTCGTATGTAATACCCATTCCACCTTCGCCTAGAACACGGATAATTTTGTACCCTGAAATATTCTTGGGATGTGGTTTTGGAGATCCACCAGTTGTCAAGTGCGCTTCGCATGATGCAGAATCAATAGTTTGCAGATTACTTAAATCTAAGGTGCTATCTGCTCTATCTGAACTTGGGGATTGATGGTGGTGCAATATAGATCTGATCTCTTCAAGAAGTACCTTGTCGTCCCCACACTCTTTGATCAAAAACTGATCCCGCAATTCTGATGGCAATTCAATCGCTTCTTGAAAAAGTTGTTGAAGTTTTTCTTGTTTGTTCATCGTTATTACCCTTATCTTAGATTATAAACAAGGCCCCCAGTTTCCGACGACCTCGAGAAGATCAGTTTCATTCACAATACCGTCGCCGCTGATGTCAGCAGGTGAGCCGGTTAAGCCCCACTGGCCAATCACTGCAAGCAAGTCGCTCATATTGACATATCCATCACCGTTGATGTCGGGATTGCAAGTGTTTATATCGCCAAGTAAGTTTGTTTGTTCTAAAGTACCCACAGGTTCATCACGAATGCCTTCCGCGCCGGCTGCTCCACCGACAATCCAGTCGTCATCTTCGTCCTTACCGTTAAGCCCACCACCTGTTATCTTTCTGGGTGGATTTCCAGAGTTCATAATTTGTTTCGACCAAGTTATACCGGTAAGTGAACCGACAAAACCACCAGTCGCACCCTCGTTTCTCAGAACTGTTAACGGTGAAATCGTTGAGTCGGGGGCGGTCATCACAATGTCTTTGTCACCATCGTAGTCAGCATCAATAGCAACAAAGTCTTCCACTGGTACCGATACTCCAAGAGGAATCAAATCGTCAAAACCATCACTCTCTGCAGCATTTCCTTGGAACAAGTAGATTGCTTCCGCTTCATCCGAAGAAACCATTAAATCGATTTGTCCATCACCACCATCAGCGTCAAGTTCTTGGAGAAGTACTTTTGTGATTCGGTTGCCGTTTAGGTCACCGACTAGTTGCACCGCATCAAGCGATGAGACTCTATAAACCTGACCTTGTTGCGTTCCTCCAATAAATCCAGACATCGTTCCATCCGCTGTGCCATCGATGTCCATGGGTGGGTCTGTTATATCAGAGTCATCTGGCAAGGTGAATTTCGGAATTTCAAAGGTTGGGCCGCTTGCCGGTGATGAACCAACGTCAGTAATGACACTAAATTGATCTTTTACATTTTCAGTGATTACATCAATGCCAACAGCAAGATCAGCAAAGCCATTTGCATCCCACTGCATGCATGCAATCGATGTAAGGAGATTCCCAGAACCTGCCGAAAGGATGGACTGATCAAAATAATAACTATCCCCGCCTGTAACTTCTGAGGTTAGGACACTGATAGTGTTGTCTGTCGAGTTTGCAACAACCAAATCTTCTCTGCCATCATTGTCAACATCTGCTGCATCTATATCCACAGGATCATTGCCAACATCAATGGATAAACCCGGTATAGGAATGGGGGGGTTATTTGCTGAAACAGAATATGCTATTACTGAACCTGGTTGACCATCGTAGAGGATTGCGACCTCATCACGCCCATCGCCGTCAACATCAAACGTGATAATATCAATTGGGTTTCCATTGAGATCTTCAGGAACTGGATTATCAAACTCTATCACCTCTACTTCAGTGACGACAACTTTAATAATATCGTCGCCTTTAGAACCAGATCCGTATTCCTCTACCAATTCTAGTCCAAGACCATCTGTCATTGAAGGTAACACGACACTGTCAAATCCCGGTCCATCAAGAATGCACTCTGCTAACAAGATATCATCGCCAAGATTTGCGCCGGAAAGACTGCCACTTACAGAAATTCCTCCATATCTAAACAATGATCCCGCGTCGGGTTGATCCAAAGTAGTTAGATCAATCATTGATTCTGCATTTGGATTACCAATACCAATATCGAATCGAACTCCTCCGCCTTCTGTCAAGGTGACATCCGATGGTCCAAGAAGTCTGGAACCCGAATGTAGGTGAAGCATGGAACTCGGACCAATCAAATCCAAGCTGCCGTACTCTATAATAACATCGCCATTGATAATTAGAGGAGATCCTGTTACGGCAATGGAGCCAAGGTCTGGCCATCCAATAGACCAGTTCTTGTAAAAATAACTGTCAGTAATAAAGGTATTTCCGGCGTTATGTACTCGTATTGCTGCACCTTCACTGATTTCTGGGTCTGTTCCGCCATCAGATGGTAACAAATAGTTGTAGGAGAAATCACAATTGTTAATAGCGAGTACAGAGCTTGTATTTTCCACACCATAAAAAGCGATTGCACCACCCACTGATTTGGCATCTGATTTCGTTAAGTTTCCAGCCATCTTTATACCGAAGGTACATTCAGTAATAGACATACTTGTTGTGCAGTAGATTGCACCACCAGCAGCCCCTAAGTCCATTAGACCACCACCAATATCCGAAGCTACATTAGTAATAAACAAGCAACTATTCAGGGCAAGTTCAGATTGTGGGTCACCAGTGGTTGCAATAGCGCCGCCGTAACCAGTCCAGTCCCCCTCAGCAACATTAAAATAAAATGTGCATGCATTAAAGATGGCCGAACTGTCTTCACAAAATATCGCTCCGCCATATGAAATATATCCATTCGTTGCTGTACAACTTTCAAAAGTACAATCGTTGAATTGAGGACTGCTTTGGGAAATGTATGCACCACCACCTTCAACGAGCGTGGCTCCTCCTCTATATCCATTGATAATTGTAAACCCTTCGATAATGGTATTTGAAGTTTCACCGTTTTCACACAAGATACCACGCCGTGTTTCCTCTCCGTCAATTATTGTTACTCCTTGCCCTTCGGAACTGTGAAGCCACAATTCCTTTCCAAGCATGTCAACCACTTGGTTGCCAGTCCCGGTATAAGTCCCCCGCATCACAACGATCTCATCGCCATTACTTGCAGCATTTACTGCTGCTTGAATGTTATTAAAGTCAGCCTTGCCGTCATCATCGACAGTCCAAGTGGTAGCAATGGCTGTACTTGTGATGAATAACGAGATGATTGCGGTGCGGAACATTACTCGCACGGTCCCCAGTTTCCGACGACCTCGAGAAGATCAGTTACATTCACAATACCGTCGCCGCTGATGTCGGCAGGCGAGTCGGTTAAGCCCCACTGGTCAATCACTGCAAGCAAGTCGCTCACATTGACATATCCATCACCGTTGATGTCGGGATTGCAAGTGTTTATATCGCCAAGTAAATTTGTTTGTTCTAAAGTACCCACTGGTTCACCACGAATGCCGTCTGCG
>JASMLG010000056.1 GCA_030748805.1 Phycisphaerales bacterium
CTCATGAAAGTGAAAAAGAAAATCGTTCCGAAACGTCCAGCACGCAAGAACGTTTTCCTCCCACTTCTAAATGAAACTCGCGACATTCCTGCTAAGCCAGCACGAAAAGCTGTCAAAGTTACACCTTTGAAAGCATTGAAGGAAATGGTCTAATAGTTAATTCATTAACTTAAATTAAATAACGCCCTGCTCTGCAGGGCGTTATTTTTTTACACTAAACTCTGCATATGACATTACCTTTGGATAGAGAACACATCGCAACAGAACAAGTACACGATGAAACTACTAACTTAGATGTACTATCAACATTGGAAAGTGTGGAACTCTTGGCATCAGACCACAATGAAGCAATCCAAGCGGTTCAAGATGCCTCGGAATCTATTGCTTCGTTCATCGATGTGCTAACTTCAGGAATATCAAATGGTGGGCGCCTCATTTATTTTGGGTGCGGAACTTCAGGGCGACTTGGCGTACTTGATGCAGCAGAATGCCCACCAACTTTTCAATCTGACCAAAATATGATTATTGGAATCATTGCAGGCGGAGATAGTTCGCTTCGAACTTCATCAGAAGCAAAAGAAGATGACCCAAATGGTATCGCACCTGACTTTGACCGTATAAAGTTACAAATCAACGATACAGTGCTTGGCATCGCAGCTGGAGGGACTACCCCGTGGGTTCTTGGCGGGCTTGAAATCGCTAAAAAGATCGGCGCAATGACGGCTTTTCTTACGTGCAGCGATGTTACTCCAGAGGTCGACCATCTCATCCAACTCAAGACAGGCGCTGAACCTTTAACTGGTTCGACTCGGCTCAAGGCGGGAACTGCAACGAAACTCACACTTAACATCATCACTACTACACTCTTTACAAAACTCGGGAAGGTTTATGGCAATTTAATGGTGGACCTCAAAGCATCCAACTCAAAGTTACTCGACCGAGCAATCAGGATTGTTTCGACTATTTGTGAAATTGACCGAGAGTCATCATCAGCATTACTTGCAAGCGCAGGCGGTGAAGTCAAGGTAGCAATCGTCATGTACAAAAAAGACGTAGAAGCAACACGAGCAAGAACAATACTTGAAGGTGTCGGTGGCAATCTTCGCGCTGCACTATAATCTCCTGCCTATGCCATTACTTGTAACAGGAACAATTGGAATTGACACTGTCCATACACCAACTGCAAAAGCAGAGGAGGTATCAGGCGGATCTTGTGCGTACTTTGCCGCTGCTGCTGCATTTCACCACGGCCCCGTGCGAATAGTTGGCGTAGTAGGTGGAGACTGGCCAGAAGAACACGCTTCGTTACTCTCTTCTATTGATGGTCTATGCTTAGATGGTTTAGAAAAAAGAAAGAAGTCAAAAACGTTTGCTTGGGGTGGACGCTACTTCGACAATATGAACCAGCGAGAAACGCTCTTCACCGAACTTGGGGTCCTTGAAGAAGCACCCCCGGAAGTTCCTAGTTCCTATAGCGACAGCCGCTTAATTTTTCTCGCAAACTCACATCCAACTATTCAACTTGACCTATTAAGCAAATTCCCAGATAGGGAACTTGCAGTTGCAGACACCATGGACTTATGGATTAACATTGCTCGCGACGAGTTGCTTGCACTCTTCAAGGAAATCGATGGTTTGATTATCAATGATTCCGAAGCAGAGCAACTTACTGAAATCAGCAACCCAATCACAGCAGCAAGAGCAATAATTGAAATGGGACCGGCATTTGTCATCGTAAAAAAAGGCGAGCATGGAGCGGTTCTAGTTCACCGAGATGGCATTGCGGTTGTTCCTGCGTACCCACTCGATATCGATGGAGTGATTGACCCAACCGGCGCTGGTGATAGTTTTGCTGGTGGATTCATGGGGTACATTGCCGCTTCTGGACGACTTGATTTTGCTGCGATGCAAGCAGGGATTGCTTGGGGAACAGTTACTGCATCATTCACCCTTGGCTCGTTTGGACTTGATGGTTTATGCGAAACTACTCGGGAAGATCTTGAAGCGAGAATGTTAGATTTTCGCAAAATCGCCCAAATTTCATAATTAAAACAACATACCAAAGGTAACCTTTCTATAATCTTTTTTGGTGAATTAATTCACATTCTAAAATTATCGGAGAATCTAAATGTTTAAGCCCCTATTTATTTCTATTCCTATCATCTTTGCAATTGGTTGCGGAGAAAAAGAAAAAGTAGAATCTGCGCCAAGTGTTTCAACTGGCTCAACTCTCTGGAAATCCTCTTGTGCCTCCTGCCATGGAGCAGACGGCCAAGGTCTTCCTGAGTTAAGCCCGAACCTAATCGGAAGTGAATTTATTGCAAAGTCCTCAGATGAGGAACTCATTGAATACATCACAATTGGTCGCAAAGCAGATGACCCTAACAGTGTTATGAACTTGGAAATGCCTCCTAAAGGCGGGAATCCAATGCTGAAAGAAAACGATATTCTAAGTATCGTTGCATATATACGAACATTGCAATAATACGATTGACAAAGCACGAATGAACCGACATAGTTGACATATACGTCCTCTTATGTCGCAGTCATTTCCAACGCCTGAACAAATCCAAAAGCGAAGCGCTCGCCTGAGTAAGCGCCGTGCAATAATTCTCATTGGGCTCTATGTGCTTTTCATGGTGCATTTGGTGCATTGGTGGATTGCCGGACGAACTGTGGCTCCTGCTGAATTGAACGAGACGATGTTCACGATTGAGGAAGGTGTTGTCACCATTGGGACAATTTTACTTGTACTGATTATGGTGAGCGTTCTAATCTTTGGTCGGTTCTTCTGTTCTTGGGGTTGCCATATCCTTGCACTTGAAGATCTTGCTTCTTGGATTCTTGGAAAATTTGGGATAAGGCCAAAACCAGTTCGCTCGCGTCTACTTCCACTTGCTGCCCTTGGAGCACTTCTTTATATGTTCGTCTGGCCAACTGTATTACGTCTTTACGAAGGACGGGCATGGCCTGGCTTAAGAGTTCTTACAGACGAACAGGGTCTTGGTTCTTTTACTACGGAACAATTTACACGCAATCTTCCAGGACCTCTGATGACCACCATCACTTTCCTTGTAGTTGGTGGTGCTATTGTCTGGCTTATGGGTTCGCGCGGTTTTTGCAGATATGTCTGCCCCTACGGCGCGCTCTTTGCTGGCGTTGACCGCATCTCCCCTGCTGGCATCCAACTAGTTGGTGACTGCGATGGTTGCGGGAAATGCACTCCTGCATGTACTTCACACATCAGAGTTCATCATGAAATACAAGTGCACGGCAGAGTAGTTACGCCCGGCTGCTTAAAGGATTTGGACTGTGTAATGTCCTGTCCAAGAGATGCTTTAAAGTTTGGTTATAGCAAACCACCACTATTATCATCTTTCGACAACTTTACTAAACCAGATGTTTCGTGGGCTTGGACTTGGCCACAAGAAATACTTGGTGTATTCGTTTGCCTTGGAACGCTACTTGCTACAAGGCAACTCTACGGCGAAGTGCCATTTCTTCTTGCCATAACACTTGGAGTTATCGCCGCATGGGCTGCTGTCACTACGCTCAAATTAATCACCAACGCTAACCTAAGGGTTGGCAGATGGAAACTAAAATACCACGGGGAATACAAGCCCGCATCAATTGGTTGGGTTTTCTTGGTAACAGCCACTTTCGCTTTACTTGCCCACAGTGGCTGGATTAGGTGGCACGAACACCAAGGGCAAAAAGCGTGGGTTCAAGTGCAACGAGGTGACATTACCCAAATCGAGCCAATGGCAGAACACCTCTACATCGTGGTTGATTACGGGCTGTGGAGACCACCTTACGCAGACCGGATGCTTGCTGATTTATGGCTCGGTCTTGGTGATCACAAGCGAGCAATCCCACATTTAGAGCAACTTTTAATCAGATGGCCCGAAAACGAAACAAGAAAAAAACAGCTTTTCAACGCTAAAAACGCAAATTAAATTCCTCTCAGGAAGTTATTTACTTTAATTTGAAGGATTTGTGAAATATCTCACAATTTATGCTCATTTCCTATTGACACACTGTAAACTTAGTGTATTATTTGATAAGTGGATACGAAAGTCCACTATGAATTTGAACTCTCTTATTTTCCTCTTCTCTTACTGGTCCCTCAGGCACTCCGCCGTTTCCGCCACCCTCCCTCCCTCTGCCTCACCTCGGCGGGAACAACCGGCGGAGTGCCTGGGG
>JASMLG010000057.1 GCA_030748805.1 Phycisphaerales bacterium
TTGGCGCATCGGACTAACCACAAGGTGTCATAGACAAATTATTCATATCCCATTCTGCTACGAACTAAGAAGAATATTTCTCTGAAATTACTGAAGCCTACTTTGGTAAATTCGATTCTCTCAATCCCCACACTGCCCATCTCATGGGGTTGTTTTGTTAATTGGTTGGGCTACTCTTAAAACTCGTGTAAAAATACGATAGCCCAATACCACCGATACGGTGGCATGGGATCTTAGAGATTGTTAGTACCCCCCTATCACACCCTCCTAGCGGGTTCTGCCTGAATCTCACCTATTTTCCTTGTATTTCTTCCTGTGTTTCCATAGTATTACGCATAGAGAAATACGGGAAGATGCCCGGGAAAGGTTTGGAGATGAACAATTTATTAACTGGATTGGTAATTGGAACACTCAGTAGTAGTGCATTCGCTACAACTTGGACTGTCGACGATGACGGCAAGGCAGACTTTGACAACATTCAAGCAGCGATAGATTATGCAAGTAATGGCGATGAGATTATCGTGATGCCAGGAACATACACTGGAACTGGCGACTCAGTAATAAATACATTGGGCAAACAACTATGGATTCATAGCAGCGACAGTTACGAGAAAACTATCATAGATGGTGAACTACTAAGAAGAGGAATTGAATGCTCAACTGATGAAACCAGTGGGACAATCATTGAGGGGATTACTATTACACAAGGTCGCCTTGCCGATAGTCCGGGTGGGGGTTTGTATTGCAAAAATGCGTTTCCATCGTTTATAAATTGTTCTTTTGAAAATAACGCAGCAGGAACAAATGGTGGTGGAGCTCATTGTGTAAATGGTGGAGCATCTTTTACTGCTTGCAAATTTTCGTCAAACTCTGCAACCCGCGGTGGCGGAGTAAACACCTTTAGAAGTGCAGTAACTTTTACCGAATGTTTGTTCGAGGATAATCAATCCAGTACTTACGGTGGTTGTATGTACAGTTATGGCAATTCATCTTCAGGTGATCCGTTGCGGTTACTAAATTGCATGATAAAAAATAATACTGCTGACTCTGGTGGTGGACTTTATTTGAACAGTGCTAGTAATGTTATTACAGATTGTGCGATTGTTGGCAACACCGCTTATCAAGCAGGAGGTGGTATGTTTAATAATCAAAGCAGTAACCCTATGATTACTAATTGTGCCTTTAGATTCAACGAATCAATAGCTGACTCAGGTGGTGGGATACGTAGTGTTAGTGGTAGCAGTCCAGGTATTTCAGACACGCAATTCTGTAGCAATTTTCATAACGGCGGTCACATAGGTGGGAATATTGTTGGTAATTATGTGGATTTGGGGGGGAACGATTTTCTGCAGGAATGCCCAGATTGTCCGGGTGATGTAGATGACAGTGGTGTAGTGGACGTGAATGATATTATTGCAATTATCATTGTTTGGAATTGTACCGATTGTGATGCAGAAGACATAAACGGAAATGGAGTTGTTGAAGTTAACGACCTTATTGAACTGGTTTCAAACTGGGGACCGTGCGAGTAATCCACATTTCCCCCAAAGGGTGAACTATTCTATACAGCCAACATCAACTAGAACATTGATTAGGAGTCGCTTCTATAAATATGAGAAGAGAATACCCCCTATACCAGCGCGGTGGGTTGGTAGGTTTTGCCTGAATTCCATTTATTTTTCTTGCTATTATCACCACACCACGAGATAATAGCTAGCACGTACGGGCGATACCCGGAAGGAGATGGAGATGAAGAATCTAATTGTTTGTGCAACCACTTTAACGTTTAGTATTTTCTACAGTACAGTTTGCGCAAATCCAATTTCTGAAGAATTTATTTTAATACCAAATGCAGATACTCCTGCTGGATATTTTGGCAGTTCAATAGCAATTGATGGAGACGTCATGGTAGTTGGAGCAGTGCGTGATTACGAACGTGGTATCGACTCTGGCTCTGCTTACATTTATGAACGTGATGAAAATGGAGAATGGATACAACAAATTAAAATTCTTCCTGAAGATACTGAGTCAAATGATTTCTTAGGCGTCTCAGTTGCTGTTTCAGATGACCTTGTCGCTGTGGGTGCAGTGGGTGATGCATTTGATCAAAACCCAGAACTGTTTTCTTTCACAGGCGCTGTCTATATTTACAAAAAAACAGAAACAACATGGGAGTATGAAACAAAAATAGTAGCACCTGAAGAACATGATGCCTTTGGCATGTCAATCGCTTTATCAGGTGATTCTTTGTTTGTCGGTGCAATAGGGTCACGTAAGCAGGCTCAAAGTTGGCCTACCTACCGACCTGTTTACCAAGGCAAAGTATGCGTCTATAAAAGGGACATCAAATCCAAACCAATATGGACACTATCACAGGAACCCATGTTCCTTTACGGTTCAAAAGCGTATTTTGGTAATGCGATGACTATGAACAACGATACATTGATGGTTGGTGCAGTTGCACATAGTGATAGCGGTAATAGCGGTGGCGGGTGCCCTGTTGGGGAAACCGAAGACTGTAATGGCAACTGTTTCCCAGAATATTGGCAAACAGATGGGTTATGTGATGATGGTGCCTATGCTTGGAACGGTATGCAAATACATCTTGACTGTGAACAATTCGATTGTGACGGTGGCGACTGCACCGATTGTGATAGTGGCGGCGATCCAACAGGTGCATGTTGTAATGACATAACGTGTTCGATTGCTACACAAGCTGAATGTAATACAAGTGGTGGCGTGTACCATGGCGACTATGTGTCATGTAATACATATCCCTGTGGCGGCGCTCCTGAAGGTGCTTGTTGTACACCATGGGATGGCTGGTGTGAAGTAACGACTCAATCTGACTGCGTCAACTTATATTACGGTTACTACCAAGGTGACGGTTCAGAGTGTGATGGTGGCCCTTGTGAGTGGCAAAGTCCTTGGCGAGAACATGTCGGGGCAACTTCAATCTTACATCATGACGGCACTGATTGGACATCCTCTCAATCAATAACTCCGGTTGAAGCAACATCCGAAGACAATTTCGGCGTTTCAATTGCAATTCAAGATAACCTCGCAGTTATCGGCGCTTTAGGTGACTCAAATGCTGGTGAATTTTCAGGTGCTGCATACGTGTATCGAAATATCGGTGGTGTATGGGAAGAAGAAGCAAAACTTGTTCCTACTGATTCTGAATATTGGGGTGCTTTCGGACTGTCGGTAGCAATTTCAGATAACTATATCATTGTCGGTTCTCCAGGAAAATCAAACAGTTCATTCACTGGTGCCGTCTACCTGTTCCTTAAAAAAGGGAAAGATTGGATACAAGAATCAAAATTAATGGCAAGCGATGCAATGCCTGATGCATGGTTCGGAATTGCAACTGAAGTCATCGACAATTATCTGGTCATTGGTGCGCCCGGACAAGATTATGGTGCAGGCGCTCTCTACTTTTATAATCTCGATATGATTGCGGATTCGGATAACGACGGCGTACCTGATGCAATTGATAACTGTGTCGACACCCCGAATCCAAATCAAGATGATTGCAATAACGATGGTGTGGGAGATGAGTGTGATCCATTAGCAATTGATTGCGATAGCAACGGCGTCCCTGATGAGTGTGAGGTCTCATCCTGTTGGGTAGATGGTGATTGCACAGTAGGTGTGTGTGATGACGATCTTAACTGTAATGGAATACCAGACTCTTGTGACTGTTTATCAGATATCTCTGGACCAACTCAGGGCGAGCCGGATGGCACAACGAACGTGAGCGACTTACTGTGGCTAATCGCTTTATTTGGCAATACAGATGGGATTGGAGACGTGAACCTCGACGGAATGGTTAATGTGGGTGATCTTCTTTATATAGTTTCAAACTGGGGACCGTGCGAGTAAGCAAACATCCCCTTCACAGTGCATTATGCATCACCTGAAGACATCACGGATTACTGACCTGCCACACAAAAACTAGTCCACTTCTTATGCGTCAGAATCGCAGATTGGACACATTTTGGATGGCAGAATTCATGGCAAGGAAACTTTCATTCAGTTTAACTTCTGAAAAAACATATAAAGCAAATATTATTGATGCTTAAAGATAAGACAGGTAAGCAATCACACTGTTTTCTTGGCTGTAGTTCTTAAACTAAATGAGTAAACGCACTATATAACCAGTTCAGCTGAGCCGTCCGCGTATGTAAAAGAATTTGACCAATAATTTGTCCAACGGAGTTGCCCGTCGTCGCATCGTTCGACAATCCACTGCTCCCCTACTTCACTGATAATCCTATCACCTGTTTCTTTAATGGTTGCTTCCCAATGCACAACCCCATTAAATTGAACTCGCTCGGGATTTTCAGAAAGAACTTGTATCGATGAATCGCCAACCCATTCATGAACTTCGTCTGACAAGTTTCGGTGTAACTCTTGGTGCGGTTCAAGTTCGAGCCAAGCGCCGTTTGGAGCAAGTACCCCAGGATTAATGAAGAGATGTTCCGCTTCACTGCCATGAACACCGCTGCGCACAATTGACCAAAACTCATGTCCCAAATCTTTAATTTCTTCAACTGTAATCATGCAATCAGTATAAACGAATTAGCAAAGGGAACTTGCAGTAAACCTATTTCACCGTTTAAACAATTACAGTACAGTCAGTAAACTTCAAAATCTAAGGCAATTAGTATTAAGTAGGGGAAGCGCTTGGACAGGTACAACTAGGGGGGCAGTTCAAAACCACCACCACCACCACCATTTAATGAGTAATATTGGTTGTTCGGCGAGTTTTACATTTTTGTTTCACTAAATGGTTGACTCCAAGTTTGTCCCCTGTCACAATTAATCTTGTGGCGTTAGAAATACAAAAAATAAATCTCGCAATAGCGATTGGTTTGACAGGAACCGTAACAACTCTAATTACAATCGCAGAAGTGAACTCACCCGATAGAGTTTGCTACTCGATAGGTCCAGATGTAGTAAGTACATTTTGGGACTCACACAATTACGGGTCACAAGATGGCGCTTCCGCATTTGCTTTTGGGACGGACGCTTGTAATATTGGCGATGAAGTTCTTAACTGGGAAGGTGATAATGAAAACCACCCAGTCATTGCAACCGCTATTTATAAATTAGACAATAACCGTTTCGAACAAGTTGGTATGTCATGGGTGAAACATGGCTTCGCTGCTGCTCAAAGCCCAGGTCGTTGCGATTGCGAATGCATCCATCCTGGCGACTACCAACATCTTGGAATTGGATGCGCCGACGCATACGGTGCAACTACAAATGGCTATCAAGGCTATTTGGGTCCGCGTTCAGATGTAAATGGATTTACTGGCGAGTTTCCTTTCCCACCTGAGGGCTGGGGTGAAACTGGGGATACACTTTTCAAAAGATTACAAGTACACCACGGTGATTTAGAATCCCAAGGAACTGGAAACGCTCAATATTTTGGGGAAATCCAGTACGTCTCAGCACACGATTCACTCTATGGAAACCAATTTAATAACTCAACATGGCAACCAATTTCATTTAACGGCTCAGGCGTAAATTGGTCTATCATTATAAGCGGCTTAGATCGTGTTGGCGAGCCAGTTATCAATGCATGGAATGAAGTGAATCCATCTGTGCGAATTACTGAAAGTTCGGTTCCATCCGATGGCGCAATTATTACTGGCGCGCTCGTCACAGCAATGCAAAATGGATGGTACCAATACGAATATGCAATTCAAAACGTAAATGCCCAAAGAGGAGTAAGGGAAGTTGAAATTGAATTGCCACTTGGTGGAATAGTGTTTGAAATGGGTTTCAATGATATCACCTACCATAGTGATGAAGGCGTTGACGACACTGATTGGTTAAAGACACAATCATATAATTCCTTACATTGGTCAACCGATGAATTTGAAATTAATCCTTTGGGTAATGCCTTAAGGTGGGGAACTACTTACAACTTTAGATTTATTTCAAATATCCCACCAGCAGACGGTAACATTACTTTAAGACCATATCAATCTGGTTATGGAGACATCGAAAACGTCGCAACTAAATCTCCCAATTTATTGGTTGACCCCTGCTCATTTGTGCAGTCACCATGTCCCACAGATGTTACTAATGATGGCACTGTAGATGTTTCCGATTTACTTTTACTCTTCGATTGGTGGGGCGACTGTGGTGACGGGACATATAGACCCCCTGCTGATTCGACTGGTGATTGTTGTGTTGACGTAAATGATTTGCTTGACGTAATTGATTCTTGGGGAGAAAGTTGTTCTTTTGGTGGAGCATGCTGCCTTCCGGACGAGTCGTGCCTTAGCGTTTCTTCTCAAGAAAACTGTGAAAAACTTAATGGTAACTGGATTGGTCCTTTTACCCTTTGCAAAAATGTTAGTTGCAACTATAGAGGTGCTTGCTGCCTTCCTGATGGAAGTTGCGAACCAAACATGCAAAGCCAAGAGTGTGTGTTACTCGGAGGTATTTGGATGGGCATTGGTTCAACTTGCCTTGACATAACTTGCACCATTGGTGCGGATGATTGCGCTAACGCCATCACTATTCAAGATGGTCTACATTCTGTCGACACAACTTCTGCAACTACAGATGGTCCAAACCATGAAAAATGTGATACCGGTGGCGATAACGGACAAACAGGAAACGATATTTGGTTTAAGTACTTTCCAAAATATGATGGTATGTTAACTGTTAGTACTTGTGAACAGGTTGGCGGTTCTGCTGATTACGATACTGACCTTGTAATTTATGAAGGCACTGATTGTTCTAATCTTGTATTGTTAGATTGCGATGACGACAACCAAGAATTTGAATGCGGAGACGCAGAAGGTGGTTGGCACAGCAATTTAGTTGTACCTGTCTCTTTGGACTCTTCGTATCTAATTCGACTTGGCGGTTGGCAAGAAGGAAGCGTCGGGACTGCAGAATTATTAATCGAACTTGAGTAAAAATTATTACTCAGTTCAAGTTACTTGTCTTTTTTGTCCTTGTCATCTTCAAAGACACCTCCTACAGCGTCTACTCCCGCACCCACAACATCAACAATTCCTTTGCCAACGCTTGCAGCATCGTTTCCGATGTGCTCAAGCACATTTTCATTCGCTCTCGAGTTTGGCACATCCGTTACTTCGCTTGCGTTATCAGTTGAATCGGTCTTGGGTGTTGATTTACAACCTGCAATCCCAAAGATAACTGTTGCTGTTGCTACTGTAATTAGTAATTGTTTCATTAGTAATCTCCTTGATTTTACTTTAACAATAGTATACACAGTACACTTCTCAGTAAAGACGTTTAAAACATGAACAATTCTCTATTTCATTACATTGTGCGCGGCATTATTCGAGATGGAGGTCAATTTTTGCTCTGTAAACAGAAAAATGCCGACTACACCTTTCTACTCGGTGGGCATATCGACTTTGGCGAAGGTGCAAAGTTTGCTCTTGCAAGGGAAATCAAAGAAGAAATCGATGCCGATGTTTCAGTAGGGCAATTTCGGGGGGCGATTGAAAATGCGTGGGATGACAATTGCGAAATTTCCCTTGTCTTTGAAGTTGAACACAATTTAACTAAAGATGTAACACCAATGCCCGCCTCTCCAGACGAAGAACATCTAGCATTTCTTTGGGTTAAAACAAGCGAACTTGCAGAACACAATCTGTTGCCAG
>JASMLG010000058.1 GCA_030748805.1 Phycisphaerales bacterium
ACGCGGAATTGTAGCAAAAATGGGCTCCGATTGCCACATCACACCTAAAAATGGCACCCAACGCCATTTTGAACCCGATAGTGGCTGTCCCGTGACAGTCATTAGAAATCACTAACTACTCGGTATGAAATGCAGCCAGTCGCCGAATAAGAATTCGAGTCGAGCCGCTAAGAGTGCAATACGTCCCATCACGGTGTAGCCAAAGGAAGCACCGAATGTAATCATTAGGAACCAGATACCAACTCTGGCAGTCACTCCTACAAACCCCTTATGCTCAATAGAGAAGAAGAAGTAAATCATCGCAGACAGCGTAGCAACTGCGATGACAAGGTACTCGAATGATTTCCACAAATCAAATGAACCGTCAGTTTCTTGCCACAAGGGTTGTATTCCCGCTTCAAGTTGCGCGAGCAAATCGGCTTCAACAGCACCAATCATTCTAAAACCTGCAGTAATGCCAATAAAGAATGCAATTGGCCAACGGCTAATCCAACCACCAGCCGGAAGTAGTTGCCAGAGCAACATGACGATGAACATTGCAGGAATCAGGTACAAAATGAGATTCCCAGCATAGCTCCAACCTTCCAAGGGTTCGATGACTAATCCCGGCAAGAACCAGCTCTGAATCGTCTCTGGGAAGATTTTCGCAAGTAAGTCAGGCACGAAGACTTCCCAAATACCTACAACCATGACATAGCCGGCCGATGTGCCCACCACCATTGCTTCTGCAAACTTATATGCAGGATTATCGCCAACTAAAAATGAAAGTATAAAAAGAGTAAACATAGCAGCAAGCCACAAACCAATTGTCCGTGACCAACTGAATACCGCTGTTCCATCTTCAATTTGGGCATCAATTTGACTGTATGGAACATTTGACCAAGTCATCCACTTAGGATCTTCTGGGCCTGCTTCTTCATAATCAATTTCTGCGAACACTGGTTTTCCATCGTCACTAACATCGACTTGTTGGTACGCATGCTTATGTTCTTCAACCCAAACCTGCCCTGTTCTAGAGGTAAACATACTGAATAAGAGCATTATTGCACCAAGCACAAAAATAATTCCCCAAATGAGCGAGTTAGAACTTTTTGGTGTGTGTTGGGACGTGTTCATGTATTTAGTCCCCGCTTGCGACTCATAAAGTAAATCCAGTTTCCTAAAATAATTAACACGACCATCAGGCTATGGGCGACTAACTGTGGGCCCATTCTGCGTTTTGCTTCTTGAGCATCTGGGTTCGCTGCGATCGACGGATATTTTTGATCAATTGCTTGTTCATATTCTGCTGCAGCTTTAATTGCACCTAACACTCCATCTAGTTGCTCAGGGATGTATGGATACATTTGAGGCGCTTGAACACCGGTGCAACCCGATACTGTTGCAATATCGTACGGTGTCGAGGCGAATTGTACCCACTGTTTTGTGCCCGGATCTCCAGCACTCACATTGATAATAAGATCCATATCTTGTATGTTTTTTATGTTTTTTGTCATCGGAAGTTCATCCAATGATAATCCTGTTGAGTCCATTGGAAAAACCTCTCTAAAGTTTGTTCCAAGCACTCGAATAATTACTTCGCCCCCTGCTTTATAGTCAAACTTAACAAAATCCTCTCCGTAAACCAAATCAGGATATTCGGCCCGGATCGTAGCCAGCGATTCATCAACCATCGGAGAACCTAAAGGCCACAACGCCATATAATATTGCTTGAGCCCCTTTATCGAGCAGTGTCTTGTAAATGCTTGTGCCATAGGCAGAAGTTCACCTTCCGAGGCGGGATCGAAATCATATGAAAGCAGTACTTTCGACCCTTCAGGCAATTTTTCAATTGCATCAAAAACCATTTCGGTGTTTGGAGAAACTTCTTCAGGAAAATCCAACTTAAAAAGAATAGGTAAAGCAACTGCCAAGAACATTGAGAGAAAAACCCATCGTCTATCTAAATTTTGTAGTTTTTGTAACATGGATTAATCTTGCCCCAAATAAGAACGGTCGACACCAAAGAGAATGCGAAGTGAGGTTGCGACTGTGCCCAACGCAATCCCAATCATGATTGCGCGGTTACCCGCTGTGTTTGGTGCATCCATAATCCACTCTGTCAAATGATCGAATCTCAACCATTGCATTGATTCTGGTAACCAACCCTCAAACAACCAAACGCCCGCATATGTTCGGCCGAGCAAAATGATGCCTGCAGTCAACAGCAGCAATGTTGCTTCAACATTCTTCGCACGGAACGCTCTAAACGCAGCTGTTGCTACATAAAAAGCAAGCATTGCAAACATCATCGACGTTAATGGCACAATCATATGTTCGTAAATCCACCAAACTCCTGAGCCCTGAGTGAGGTAATACCCAGACCAACTGTAATTTGGGAAATTCTCATTTGGTGGCGCACCCATTTTGAATAAGCCAACAATAAGCACACCAAAGAAACAGACGATTGTAACAATGGAGTATCCCCAGCCCTTCCGATGACCAGACACTTTCATCAAGTGTAGTTTTACTAGATTACCGCCGCCTAGCACCATGGCGCCAATTGCAAGAATTTTAAACCATTCCTGTACTTTGTCAGACCATGTTTGAATTGCTGGAATGAAATATGCAACGAGAATTACAAATCCAGCAACGATCGCAATTGTTAAGGGAAGGAGTCTTTTCAAGAGTGATCTCCTTCCGAATCTTGTAATTCTGTTTCTTCAGGTAGAAAACCATCTTTACCAAGTAAATTCTGTTTCATAAAGTCTCTTGCTTCCGTCCAAACGCCTTCCTCTGGCATGCCAGGTAAGGCCGCCACAGTTGCAATGAATAACCCAACAATAAGTACGACAACACTCAGGAACTTACCCCAATCTTGTCCTTTCAGAGAACCAATTTGAAGTGGGTCGCCAGAAAGGTAGGCAGAGGCAGCAAAGAACTCTTCGCCAATGAGCGTGTAGTCACAAGAAGCAACAAAGAACGGCAACTGGCTGGGCATCGCTGTTCCTGCAACTTGAATTGCACCGATGTGGTTGCCAGTTTCAGCAAGAATAAGTGATTCAGCGTAGAAACCACCCATGTAAATACACGCCGCTGGTTCTTCGCGAACCATGTAACCCGTAACGCCAGCAACAAACGCAAATTGTTCGTCTGTTAAATAATGAATTCTGTCTGGTTGGTATGAGTCGGGTGCACCCGCTGCTAGGTACGCTGCTTCGACTGTCTCGCGTGCTGCTGCCATCACCAAGGAGCGACAAGTTGGCACTTCAATTTGAGCCCCGTATTCGGCGGCTGTTTTGGCAACTCTTGAAAGAACCGTCAGACCAGCAAGCGTTTGAATCTCGCTGATATCTTGAATACCTGCAACAAACAACACAGGTCGTCCCATTTCAGTCGCCCTGCCGACCGCCTCATCGATAGCGGAGAGTCCCGCAATCTTTCGAACCCATAATTTCTTGCCTGATCTTGCAGCGTTAATGAAATATGCAACAAAACCACTAAAGATGATTGTAAATACTGCCAACCAACCTCGATAAGTGTTGAACCATTGCTTTAGAGGTTTCACATCTACTTGGGTTTTTACCCAAGTTGATTTGGTGTTATCAGTATCGATAGATGCAATTCTGTAGGTGTACGTCCAATTCAATTGGACTGTACGATCTGTATATTCATTTTCACCAGCTGCTGCTTCGCCGATAAGCACCCAAATACCATTTGCTTGTAATTTCAGCAAATCACGGGATTGTTTGTATCGATCCTCTTCGAGTAATACAAGTTCTGGGTTGTCCTTTGCCACTGCTTCATCTGCTGATGGTGCAAGTGCAATAATTTTTTGAACAGTTTCATTTAAAGCATCTTGCGCTTCGATTACAAGGTCCTTGATAGGCACGCCTAGCTCATTAGAGACTGCTTGCCTTCCAATCCAGTAAGACTTCACAGAGTGTTCTCTTTTCGCACCCTCTTCATCAGCCCTAAGCGGACTAAACAAATCGTCTGATGACATGGTCCATTTCAACTCAACAGCTTCCCCAGAATCGTTTGGTGCATCTTTGGCAACCAAGTTCGATGGTGGTGCTGGTGCCTGAGAAAATGCAATGCTTGTCATCGACATCGTAAGTGCATATGCAATGAGGTTTTTTTTAGGATTTCTCATGATACTTCGTGGCACTTTCGGTGGTTACGCTTCGATAAGTTCAACATTTGCTCTGGGTACAATAACCGATTCGCCCGAACTTAGTTTCACTTCAAGGACGCGAGCTTTGGAGCCAGAGCCAAGTACGTGTGGTTCTGGTGGCAGTCCACTTACCGTGCCTAGTTCGCCAAAGTAAGGATCTCTAATGATTCTAAGCGGCAATCCAATTTCAAGATAGCCACCAACGTGTTCTTGTTCTTCTTCGCAATCACCTGCCTCTAAAGGGATTATGATTTCTGGACGCATCACACCAGCCCGTATCTGGGTAGCTCCATTGACGGATGCTTCGTGCCCTTCAAATCGTTTAAGAAGGTCAAACGTTCGATTCGCCATCGCGATATCACCAAAGCCCTCGGTGACAACAACTGTAATTCCTTTTTTCTCGCTTCCTGTGATTGCAACTCCAAGGTCGTAACCTAGGAACTCTTTCAAGTCCTGATCGTCCATGCCACCACCGATGAGTGCTGCAACGCCTGCCTTTCGAGCCGCTTCGATTCCGTCGTCGGTAAGGCGAGCGCCGCCAATTACAACGCAACCATTCATTTCATCCGTAATGTTCGCAGCAGTTAAGGTTTCATCGCAACTCTCTACGGCAAATTTAATTGGGCCGCATGTTTCGCCTCCGATTCCAAAAATTCCTTGAATAAATGCAACGTCAGCTTCGATAGTGCAACCGATTTCTGGGTTCACTGCTGTCACTGTTCCGGTGACATACGCCTTAACTTCTACTGGAATGTTGGGTCCGCGAAGAATTACTTGACCAGTAACATCGGAAACCGTTTCGATTGTTCCAGCGTAGGGGGAATTGTATTTCTTTTTGAATTTACCAAAGAGTCCTGCTGTTTCTGCGATTGGTTCACCCTCTTCAACTTTGTCTCCTTCATTGTGAAGCATGAGACCCGAGACGTCTTTTGGAGGAACAGCAAGGAGGTTTGCCATATTAAGAGGGTATACATCTCCGGGCATGTAGGTTGCTGCGACGATTTTGTCAGCGTTTACCTTGTCACCTACATTTACCATTACTTCCCCTTTAATAGGGAGCATTCGAACAACGCTGTGTTCCATTCGGTTTGTTACTTTTAGTCCTGGTGTGTATGCGTGTGCCATAATGATTACGCAGTTGTAACTGC
>JASMLG010000059.1 GCA_030748805.1 Phycisphaerales bacterium
ATTTGTCACAACATTAGGGATTGTGTCGAGCGTTAAACATTTCACTTCTTCTGAAGAACCTGGGGTTGCATAAAGAAAGTTTGTCAACAGACATGTTGCCAGAAGTGTAATTGCATATTTCATTAAATTAATTCCCTGTAATTATCTGCCATGTAATCCACATAATAGCGGTGTCTGCGGCAACGTGGCAAATCCAACTCGGCCAAATCGAGTTGTATTTGTTATACAAGTATCCCCAGATTATTCCACCAGTAATCAACGCCATGGACCCGCCAATGACAAGTCCGATTGAGCCATAGTCCCACATAATCACAACGTGATGTGCCGTAAAAAAGAGTGCAGACAAAAGAATGGCGGGCCATGTACCTACAAGTATTTTGAACTTTGTAAAAACAAACCATCTCCAGACATACTCTTCCATGAGCGAGTTGCCAAGAGACATCGCTGAAGCAAAAATTAAAAATTTTGCAGGTGTTGTAATGCCAAGATTTTCAATTGTTTGTTTCGCATCTGGGTCAACCAAACTTCCTTTTGCTATCCAATAGGCGAAAAAAATAACTACCGAGACAGGAATTGCCCAGAGGACTCCTGCAAGCACTCCCTTTGTATTTGTTGGTGACCAACTAAGTTTTCCTTTATCTACAAAAAGGAGCCATGCTACTGGAAGTGCCATCAGCCATATTTTGGCAACAGCCCAAATGATTTTTCCAACTTCGATTTCCTGCCCAGTTGGCGTTGTGAGTGGTGGAAAATAAAATGAACTTGAAAC
Organism: Phycisphaerales bacterium; assembly: GCA_030748805.1. The sequence continues at coordinate 770 of JASMLG010000059.1, forward strand.
TCCAATCAGCGGTGCTGGCAATATTAAAACAAGTGCCAACAGCGCCTTTTGCGTTGGAGTCAATCTTGCCAATACTTGCTTCACAAAAAACATCATACTGGCTTCGTGATGTGACTGCGACACAGAGCGAGACGCAATTGCAAAGTGAAGTCAATAGGTTGTAGGCATGGGTTTTGCTCACGAAAACATGCACAACACTTCAGAGGTTGATAAAAGTCAGTTCTGCTTACTTCGCGTTAAAATACTTTGCTTGAGGATGATGAACAATAATAGCACTAGTCGATTGCTCCGGATCTATTTGCCAGTTTTCTGTAAGTTCACAACCGATGCGAGAGGGTTTTAGCAAATCAAATAGTTTTTCTTGATCGCTCATTTCTGGACATGCAGGATAACCAAATGAATATCTGCTACCTCGATAATTCTGTTTAAATAATTCTTTTATGTGTGGGCTGTCTTGTGAGTTTATTCCTAATTCTTCTCTCATTCTCTTATGCCATAATTCTGCAAGTGCTTCAGCGCATTCAACTCCCATTCCATGAACATATAAATATTCTTGATATTGATTCGAATCAAACAGTTCTTGAGTTACTTCGCTAATCCTAGAACCCATTGTCACACAAGACAAACCAAGAACATCTTTCTCGCCTGTTTCGACTGCTTTGAAAAAGTCACTAATACACAAACGGTTTTTTCTGCTTTGTCTGGGAAAAGTAAACCTGTTTACTTCTTCATCCAAATTATCAAAATCGTAAATAATCAAGTCATTGCCATCACTTGCTACCGGATACCACCCATAAACAACTTTTGGCTGAAGAACCACATCTTCTTTAAGTGTCTTTTTAAGTCGCTCAAAAATAGGGCGAACTTCCTCATCCAAGAAATGTTCATAATCTCCTTTTGAACGCTGGCCCTTTCTAAAACCCCATTGTCCCCTAAATAACGTTGTTTTATTTATGTACTGATAAATTGTTTCAATGGGGATTTCTTCTACTACTCTATCTCCCCAGAATGGAGGAGAAAGCACCTCTATATCTGATGAAACCTTGCAACTTCTACCCTCAATTGTCTCCAACGCACTCTCTGTGTCTAGTGCGGCTGTCTCCATCGTACGAACTCTAGTTTCAACTGCTGCCCTTTTTGCCAAACGTCGATCAATTTCTGCAACAATTGCATCTTCTTTACCTTGAGATATTGCGTTACAAATCCTTAAACCCTCAAAAGCGTCTCTGCCATAATACAACGGTCCATCATATAAAGACCGAAGGTGTGATTCACAATAATGTCTCGATAAAGGTGCTCCACCTAATAATATTGGAACGTTTATGTCCATATCGTTGAGAGTTTTCAAATTCTCTTCCATAATCATCACACTTTTTACTAGCAATCCAGACATACCAATTGCATCTGCACCTACTTCTCTCCACGCTTGGACAATATCTTCAATAGGTTGCTTTATGCCTATATTATGCACAGACCAACCATTGTTACTCAAAATAATATCGACCAAATTTTTGCCAATATCGTGAACGTCGCCTTTGACTGTAGCAAGCACGATTCTACCTTTAGCGTGTTCGTCACCCTTTTTCATTTTAGTTTCAAGATGTGATACAGACATTTTCATAACTTCTGCTGATTGAAGAACAAATGGTAGTTGCATCTGTCCTGAACCAAACAATTCACCTACAGTTTTCATTCCGGTTAGCAAATAATCATTAATAATTTCAAGAGGTGAATATTTCTTCATTGCCTCATTAAGATGCTCGATGAGATTCTTCTTTTCACCGTCAACTATGTGCAACTGTAAAGTTTCTTCGATTGACAGGTTTTCTAAAGCAATTTCTTCAATTGATTCATCTGATTCATCAAACAAGTCAACAAACGCCTGAAGTGGGTCAAATGCCTCATCTTTAATGTGCACAGGCAAACCAGTGCCGCCTTTTGAAAGTGTTCGTCTGTCGTAAATAAGGTCTAGTGCTGCTTGCTTTTTGTCTCGATGTATTCGATTCATTGGTTGAATTTTTGACGCATGCACTATTGCTGATGTTAAACCAACTTCCATTAATTCCCACAGCAATACTGAATTGAGAACCTGTCTTGCGCTTGGTTTCAATCCGAACGAACAATTAGACAATCCACATGTAATTTGAATCTGCGGCCACTTTGAAGATATCTCTTTAACACCTTCTATGAGTTCAAGTGAACTTCGTCTATCGTCATCCATCCCTGTTGAAATTGGCAGAACAAGAGGATCGATAAAAATATCCTCAATAGGAATTGAGTGAATAATTGTTGCTCTGTCAATTGCTCTGTTTGCAATTTCAAACTTTCTACTTGCAGTACGAGCCATCGGTTCATCGTCATGTTCATCAATTGTCCCAATCACTAAACCAGCACCGTATTTTTTTGCTAATTGACAAAATGAGTCGAATTTTTCGACACCCTCTTCAAAATTGGTTGAATTAATAATGCATTTACCACCTGCCATTGACAACCCTGCTTCAATTGTTTTTAGTTGAGTTGAATCGAGCATTAGCGGGGAATCCACTTGCCTTACGACTTGTTTGACTAATTCAGCCATATCTTCAGCGTTATCTCTACCAGTTGAATCAACATTTATGTCTAAACAATTTGCGCCTTCGCGAACTTGTTGTTTTGCCAAAGAAATTATTTCGTCATAATCCCTATCTGCAGACAACCTTTTAAACTTCCTAGAACCAGACGCATTCATCCTCTCACCAACAATGAAAAATGATTGTTCTTGTCTATAGTTTGAAGTTGAATACAAACTACTACAACCTGGAACCCAACCAGAAAAATCCCTTCTTGATTTTTGTTTAGTTCTTACTAATTCAGACAATTGCTTTATGTGTTCTGTGCTTGTTCCGCAACATCCACCAACTATATCAACTCCAAACTCTTCTACAAAACTTGAAACACTTTCAGAAAAAGGAGCCGGCAACAGAGGAAATTCAGTTTTTCCATCAACCAAAACTGGTAGACCCGCATTTGGAACACAAGAAATATTAGTAGACCAATTGTTAGACAAATACTCAATATGAATTGTCATTTCTTTTGGACCTGTAGCACAATTCAAGCCAAGAGAAAAAATCGGAAATGGTTTCAATGCATTTACAATAGAGGCCATGTCACTACCTATTAGCATCGTTCCTGAACTTTCAATAGTAACACTTACCATAATCGGAATTTCTTGACTCGATTTACCACTGCTATCAAGGGCTTTTAGGCAAGCATTGATCGCACACTTTACTTGTAGCAAATCCTGACATGTCTCTATAAGAAAAGCGTCTACTCCTCCCTCTAACAAACCACTTGCTTGCATGTAGTATGAGTCAAGCATTTCCTCCCAATTTGTCTGTCCTAGAGAAATTAATTTTGTTCCCGGTCCAATTGAACCAAGCACATATTTAGAACCTTCAACTTCACCGCAAGCTTCTCTTGCGATATTTGCAGCGTCTCTATTTAGTTCGTAAGCCCAAGACGCAAGTTCGTCATCAAAGTCAGAAAGTGCCAACTTATTTGCACCAAAAGTATTTGTTTCTACAGCATCAGCTCCCGCATGTAAAAATGATTTGTGAATTTCATGGATTACATCAGGTCTACTTCTTGAAAGAATATCGGTACAGTTCTGCCTACCCAAGTAATCAGTTGAAATATCCAAATCCATCGAGTGGGTTCCTGAACCCATTGCTCCATCGAGAACGAATACCCCTCTTTCAATTGCTTGTATTATGTTCATAAGTATTTGTGCTTAAAGAATATCCTAGCAATAAGTTTCATCCAAGGTACTAAGTAAATCATCACATCAATGATTCATAAAACGGATACGATACATAGTTGTGACACGAACAATCTTATCAATATTTTTACTTTCGACACTTTTTGGGTTCTACTCTCCACCTGAAAACTCTAAAAAACCTCCAACAGTTGAAACGCCAGAGCGGATTCTTAAAAATGCCATACAAGCAATCGGCGGAAGACGTGTTCTGGAACGTATTGAATCATTTCAACTCCATGGAATAATGAGATTGTCTGATGGCAGACCAGTCGTCGAAGTTGAACTAGCTACAAGTAAAGGTGGCAAGGTACTGGGCGTCCTGTCATTCGTTACATTAGGACAATCAAGATTTGGGTCAGACGGTGAAACCTCTTGGGAACAGAATTTCGATTCCAAGAAAACTATAACTTGGTCCATTATTGATCAGGATACCCTGTCTCAAAAAGTTCAACAGATTAATTGGCTGGAATGGTTCACAACTCTTCCAAATAGTATTTCTACAATGAAGGTTGAAGGCAAGGTCACGTTTGACGATGAAGAATGTTGGCAGATTAGTATTAACAATAAAGATAAACGCAAGCAACTAGTATTCTTTTCGTGCAAAACTCACAGACCTAGGGGTAGACGAACTGTAGAGTCAACACCTAATGGGGATACAACCGTTGAAGTTTATTTCCGCGACTGGAAAAGGGTAGAAGACTTATTGCTATTCCATTCAATAAATTACAATCGAGATGGGAATGAAGTTTCTCTAAAACTCGATAGAATTGCAATTGACTCAGCCCCAGATTATCTATTTGAATTACCAGAACAAATCAAAACTCTCAAGGATTTACCATGACATTTGCTATTGAATTAAACCAATTGTCAAAGTCCTATGGTGATGTAAATGCTGTTCAAAATTTGCACCTAGAAATTCCATACGGAACTCTTTGTGGTTTCCTTGGTCCAAACGGAGCAGGAAAAAGTACAACTATAAGAATGATTATGTCAATCATTCATGGCGACTCAGGAACTGTTCGAGTTCTTGGAACTACAGCAATTAATGCAAAAGATCAAATCGGATATCTACCTGAGGAACGCGGTGTTTATAGAAAAATGAAAGTAGGAGCTTTTATTGAATACATCGCTCATCTCAAAGGGATGCGGGGGTCATCACTAAAAACTAAAATTGAAGAGTGGTTAAATCGAATAGAACTCCCAGATGTCAAAAACAAAAAATGCGAAGAACTCAGCAAAGGAATGCAACAAAAAATCCAATTCCTTGCTGCGATAATTCATGAACCAGAACTTATAATTCTTGACGAACCATTTAGCGGACTAGATCCAGTAAACGCAAAAATAATAGGCAAAATCATTGATGAACTGCATCATGAAGGTAGAACAATTTTGTTTTCTACTCACGTGCTACACCAAGCTGAAAAAATTTGTGATCGTATCGTTATGATTGACGAAGGAACAAAAGTACTTGATGGGTCCATCTCCTCCATTAGGGAACAATTCGATCCACGAGTCATTCAAGTTGAACCAACAGATTCATCCCCAGATTTTTCAGGGATTGACGGAATTTCACAGATTGATAACATTGACAAGAGTTCATCTGTGAATCTTAGAGTTGAAGAAAACACCAATCCAACTGATGTGATTCAACGGGTTGTTGCAAGAATTCCTGTAAGAGGAATTAAGTTAGTCAAACCTACTCTTGATGAAATATTCATCGAACAAGTTGCAAGTCGTAGAGGAAATGAAGCTGCAACTGCTACACGTGAGGAGCTTACACATGCGTAAGGTACTTACTGTTGCATGGAGGGAATTCAGACATACTGCAATGACAAAAGCATTTTTGTTTGGCGCTATCCTGATGCCAATTTTGATGATGGCTCTTTTTATTGTGGTTATCCCTCTAATGATGGAGTCAAACACGACTCCATTACAGGGAGTTATCACTGTTATAGCACCGGATGATGTATTAGAAGAAATAAAACTTCAATTTGATAAAAGATCATCGGAACAAGATAATGAAATTGATCAATTACCTGCACAATTAAGAGGTGACCCTATTGTAAACGCCATGCTTTCGACAGGAGTCCAAACAGATGTTTCCGTTGTTTCTGCAGAAGAATCAAATTTGGACGAACTCAAAATAGATGTAATAGAAGGAGAAATCGCAGGTCTGATTTATGCACCCTCACACCTAGTTGACTCTGAAGAAGGCAAAAATTTGCTTGAGATTTTTGTACCAAACAATTTTTCTCCAAATCACACTGACTTAATTACAAAAATCACTTCCAAATCAATTGTAAATGCTAGATTAAAACGACTAGGGCACAATCCAAATGAAATACACAAACTACTGAGAAAACCAAGCGTAGCGGCAATACGTTTATCAGAAGATGGCGGAGAGTCACCAGACAACGAAATTGCAAGACGTATAATTCCTATGGCATTTATGATGCTACTTTGGATTGCAACTTTCACAAGTGGTAATTATCTTCTCACAACAACCATTGAAGAAAAGGGGAACAGGGTAATGGAGGTTTTATTAAGTGCAATTAGCCCAATGCAACTTTTAGGTGGAAAAATCCTAGGGCAAGCTGGAGTTAGTGCTGTCATACTTTGCATGTACGGTTCCGCTGCGCTTGCAGGACTTGTAACATTTGCACTGTTAGATCTAATTCCTATTTTGCACTTAATTCTATTTGCCACTTTTTTTGTTATGGCATATTTTATGGTTGCAACAATCATGGCTGCTGTTGGAAGTGCTGTTACCGAACTTCGAGATGCCCAATCACTAATGGGACCAATCATGATTATATTGATAGTCCCGCTAGCACTTTGGCCAATTCTCTCAGAACATCCAAACGGACTTATTGCAACAGTTACTAGTTTTACTCCACCATTAATTCCATTTGTAATGATATTAAGAGTCACCGCATCCACTGAACCTGTTTCAATATTTCAAATCCTACTCTCCATTGGTATAGGTTTCCTCTCTGTTATTATCATGGTGTGGATGTGCGCTAGAATCTTTAGGATTGGGGTTCTAATGCAAGGAAAACCTCCAAACGTAATCCAACTTCTCAAATGGGTTCGGCAGGGCTAACATTAAACCAATCTGCATTCCTGTCAACTTTGACCTATGATTTGAAGGCGATATTTTTCCATAAAACCTGTGCTGCCTTTCTGTTTTCAAAGTGACAGTCACATTTACAACCTGTTGTCAATACTATAGTTAACTTGCCTTGCTTTTCGTCTTTCAAAGTGAGAGTCACATTGGGGGTGTGCTATCCTTTATAGTGAAATATCGTATGATGTCCAGTTATGGTAAACAAAATATATGAAACACCAGCACAAGCCCTCGATGGACTCGTTTTTGATGAAATGATGGTTGCTGTTGGGGGTTTCGGTCTTTGTGGTCTTCCTGAACAACTTATTATTGCTTTAAGAGACAGCGGAGTTACGGGTCTTACATGCGTATCAAATAACGCTGGAGTAGATGACTGGGGACTTGGTCTGTTACTGCAAACAAGGCAAATAAAGAAAATGATGAGTTCTTACGTAGGTGAAAACGCAGAATTTGAGAGTCAATTTATGTCAGGAGAGTTAGAAGTCGAGTTTTGCCCACAAGGAACTCTCGCTGAAAGACTTCGCGCAGGAGGAGCTGGAATTCGTGGCTTTTATACAAAAACAGGCGTTGGCACAGTTGTTGCAGAGGGTAAAGAGACCATGAGTTTTGGTGGGGAAACATGCATTCTTGAACGTGGGATAGTCACTGATTTATCGCTTGTAAAAGCGTGGAGAGCTGACGAAGCAGGAAATCTAATTTACCGAAAGACCTCCAGAAACTTCAATCCTATGGCTGCTATGGCAGGTAAAAACACAGTTGCTGAGGTCGAAGAAGTAGTTCCTATTGGAACACTCCAACCAGATGAAATACATACTCCATCTATTTATGTCAATAGAATCGTAGTAACCACTCCCGAAAAACGTATAGAAAATAGAACAATTACCCCATAGTTAAATGTCGTCCGATAGCACATACTTATCAAAAACAAGTCATATTAATTGCTTACGTGCGTTGAACTGCACTACCCCAATAACCGAAATGGTAATTGTGGGTTCATTAACAATAGAGAAGGATTAACCATGAAAATCAATAACTCGATAAAAACACTCTTTTCCGTTATTACTGTAACGGTTGTCACAGTGTTCATAACATCCAACGCATCTTCTCAGATGGAGTTCATGGCAGAAGCCATGCGACCAGAGTACATGTCGAGAGACCTAGTTGTGTTCTCAGAACTTCTTAATCTAGATGATACTCAAGAGGCCATGGTGGAGGCAATATTTGGTTCATACGAGTTTGAGTTTCAAAACGGTTGGGCTGAAACTCAAGAACGACTTAATAAAATTGCCCAAGAAATTCAAGAGAAATCACCAACTGCTCCAAGAGAATCTCTTGAGCCTGTCTTAAGTACATTAGGTGACTGGCTAAACGAAAAACAAGCGTTAGATGCTGGTTTGCTTGAAAACGTAAAAGCTATTCTCGTGAACGACCAACAGCAACTTTGGCCAGGTTTTATTCAAAGACTTTACAGAGAAAAACACATACATCGAGGGCGTTTAAGCGGAGAGTCAGTTGACCTTTTTATGATTGTTCGAGATTCCAATTTGTCTTCTTCTGCTGAACGAGTTATCAATGATTACTTAACCGAGTATGCCGTTGCAATGGATTCTGCTATGCGGAACCGAGATGCAATTTTGAAGGGAAACCCAAAAAAGTTGTTTGACAGCATTCTATTAGGGAGTACTGAACGCGAACCCTCATTTACAGAAAACCTAATCAAAGCACGAATTGAAGTAAGAGACTTAAACGATCGCTATATAGAACTAATCGGTGGCGTATTAAGTGGTCAAGATAGCAAGGACTTTGTTAATAGAGCGCTCATGCGTGGGTATCCAAGAGTTTATAGAAGAACCCCAGCCCAAAGAATTTTTAGACAGGCCGCTGAAAACCAAAATTATGCTCCAGAATTAATTGCACAAATATTACAACTCGAAGGAGCATACTTATCCGAATTGAATGAAATCAACACAATGTTGTTGGACTTAACAAGAAAACACGAACCAAAAGTTTCTCAAAATCGAGAACTTGCAAGCCAATTAAGAAAAAGTGGTAAAACTCCTCAAAAACTTGAAGACCCAACTCGGGACTTATACAAGAAGCGAGAGGAACTTGGCAAACGATATATCGATTTACTAAGAGAACTACTAACTACTGAGCAGTTCCTTGAATTAGATGGTTCACGTCGGTGGGTACCCCGCTCTGACCTACCAAACGTCATACCTGAAATACCGCCCGTTGGTCCTAGTGGAGGACTATCTCTTAGTGGCTCAACAGGGAAAGGCGAAGATAAGGGAGACCCTAGCCCAAAGGGTACAGCTAAGCCAGACCCATCAGGATTTGGGAACAGTAAGGGAGGATCTTAACCAGCAAGCAACTGGACAGATTGCAATTATGGATGACACAACTCAGATTTCAACCACTCAAGAACACTTGGATGTAGAGGCATCACAAAGTTCAAAACAACAATGCCTAAATATGGGGTTGCATTGGGTTGATGTAGATCCAGAAATTGACCAAAAAATTATTGAATTGGTTGACGCAGAATTAGCTGTACGCCTGAGAATTCTACCAATCCAGATTGAAGGGGATCGTCTCACAATAGCGATGATTCAACCCGATGACATAGAAGCAGCTGATGAAGTCGCAACTATCACTCGCTATCCAGTTACTAGATGTGGAATGGAGCAATCCCTATTCGCAGAATTAATGCGAAAACATTATGGAACTACTGCTGCAAGAATGGCAGAGTCACTAGGCGGACAAACAAGCACATCTGATAATATTGACCACAACATCGAAGCCATTGAAGCAGACAACATTCTTGTAATGGCTGAACAGCCAACCCTGATAAACCTTGTCAACCTGCTACTCCTTGAAGCAATTCAACAGAGAGCAAGCGACGTTCACATAGAGCCCTTTGAAACTGAATTAAAAGTTAAATATAGAATCGATGGCGTTCTAATCGAACAACCACAACCTCCAAAACACTTACAACCAGCTCTCATAGGAAGAATTAAAATCATGTCGTCTATGAACATAGCAGAACGTTATGTTCCCCAAGATGGTCACATTGCACTTCGCTTTGAAGGGCGCAAAGTTGATATTCGTGTATCTACAGTCCCAACCTTGTACGGCGAGTCAGTAGTTATGCGGATTTTAGACAAGAGCACCTTACCTTTAAATCTTTTATCACTTGGAATGACGCCTTCGATGCAAGATCAAGTTGATAATCTCATTGCCAAACCACATGGTCTCGTTCTTGTAACTGGACCAACAGGTTCTGGAAAAACAACGTCTTTATACGCAGCATTAAATAAACTATACGATCCAAGAAAGAAAATCATAACGATTGAAGACCCCGTTGAATACGAACTAAATGGGATTAATCAGATTCCAGTAAATCCAAAAAGAGGTCTCACTTTTGCATCAGGTTTACGATCTATTTTAAGACAAGACCCAGATATCATTTTTGTTGGAGAAATTCGTGATAGCGAAACAGCAGACATTTCAATTCGTTCTGCATTAACAGGACACTTGATATTCTCAACCATCCATACAAATGATGCAATAAGTTCAATAGGACGACTTATTGATATGGGCGTAGAACCGTTTTTGGTTGCTTCTGTTCTTGAAGGCGCCCTTGCTCAACGTCTTGGCAGACGTATTTGTGAATCATGTAAGGAACAGATTCCTCTTTCAGACGACCTGTCACATCGTTTAACATCCAAAGAGTTACTGCTATTTAGTAAAGGCATGTGGATTGGCAAGGGTTGCGAAAAATGCAGTCAGTCGGGTTTTAGAGGCCGAGTGGGATTCTTCGAATTAGTCCTAATCAACTCTCAATTACGATCAGCAATTTCAAATAATGTTTCAGTCACTGAACTCTCAACTCTCCTTTCTGAATCCCACGTTTATATGCGAGATGACGGGATTGCCAAAGCAGCAAGTGGCATAACAACTATTGGAGAAGTTCTACGTGCAACTCAAGATTTAGATCTTGAAAACTAAAATATTTGGTTAATCTTATGCCTGATTTTCATTTTCAAAGTATCACCACAAGCGGCGAGGTTCGAGAAGGGACTATCAGGGGTCGAGACCAAAAAGACGTTGTCCAACAACTTAGTAACCGAGGAGAGACTGCAACTGAAGTTAACAAAGTGAAAACTAAAAGCAAAGTGTCAGCGTTAACAGCACAAAGAAAACGGAGGATTTCCAAAACAGAGATGGCAACGATGATTAGGGAACTTGCAACTGCTCAAGAAGCAGGACTACCGCTTATGCAAGCCCTTAGAACGATTCGAAAACAAGCAACCCCCGCTTCAGGAGAAGTTCTAGATCACTTTATCTCATTCGTAGAATCCGGAGACCCACTTTACAAAGCTGCTGCTGATTGGGGAGATCCGTTTGATGATTTGATTGTAGGGATGCTACGCGCATCTGATGCTTCTGGTCAGATGAGTAAAATCCTGCACCAACTTGCTGATTTGATGGACCGTTCTCTTGAACTTAAGCGTGAATTACTTGGGGCAATTATATACCCCGCTATTATTGCTGGGCTTATAGCAGTTAGCGGAATCGTTCTCGTCACAGTACTTGTCCCACGTCTCATCGAACCGCTTGCCGATCAAATTATTCTCCCTTGGCCAACATTAGTCGTAATGTCATTTGCTGACTTCATCATAAGTTGGTGGATTTGGATTATTGTTGCTATCGGAGTTTGTTTAGTCGCTTGGAGAAGTTGGATTTCTGCACCAGATAATCGATTCCGATTCGACAGATTCAAACTTCAAGTACCGCTTCTAGGTAAATTGTTACGAGATGTCTCAGTCGCGAGATTTACAAGAACGCTTGGAACTCTCACTACTGCTGGGCTTCCCATCCTAGAAGGCCTAAAAATCACTAGGGACACATTGGGAAACTCTGCTCTTGCTTCTGCTGTAGATGCGGTTCAGGATCAAGTAAGTAGTGGTAAACCAATCGCAGACCCGCTTGAACAATCTGGACTTTTTCCTCCTCTACTCGTACAGGTTGTTAACTTGGGAGAACGATCCGGTAAACTAGAGGAAATGCTACTTCACTCAGCAACTGCTTTTGATCGACAAGTAAATGCGTCACTCAAACTTTTTACAAAGGCGTTACCACCAATATTATTAATCGTGATGGCTTCTATTGCGTGTTTTGTACTCACAGCCATCATGTTACCGCTACTTGAATTGCAATCACTTATACAGTAATACGTTATAGGAATCACTATGTCAAATAACAGAAACAAACATCGTTCTAATTACCGTGCTTTCACTCTCATTGAGATTATTGTAGTTGTTATGATTATTGCCGTTTTAGCAACCCTCATTGCTCCACGTCTATTTCAAAGAGTAGGGTCTGCTAAACAGACAGCAGCCAAAGCTCAAGCCGCAACAATAGCAAAAACAGTAACTCTATATGTCCTAGATATGGGACTCACAATACCTTCAAACGATTTCGATTTAGATGTCCTTCGACTCAATGCTGATGATGGCGGTGGTCCACAGGGTCCATATCTAGAACGTGATCGTGATCTTATTGATCCATGGGGCAACCCTTTTGAAATTATTATTCCAGGTGAAGTAAATTCAAGTTTCGACATCATCAGTTACGGAGAAGATGGTGAACCAGGTGGGGATGGAAGTAGCGAGGACATAACACATTAACTATGTTAGAACTATCCCGTACAAACCGAAAGGCATTTACCCTTATAGAAATGATTGTTGTAATCATCATTCTTGGCGTGATGGCTGCAATGGTTGTACCAAGGATGTCTGGAAACCGTGATAGAGAATTCAACTTAATAACTGATCAAGTTGCCGATGTTGTTCTTATGTTTGCACATCGTATATCTACAAGCAACCAACCCTCTGGTCTTAGATACTTGCCAGAAACTCGACAATTAGAACTACTTTCAAAAGTTGAAGAAGATGGAGAACGATTTTGGAGGATCGATCCTCTCTCAAGCCCAATCAAATTCCCTGACTGGATTACACAGGACTCTGTTTCGATTTATACAGATGGTGAATTTTCAGATACAACCCAGTGGCCCCTTACAACTACTCCTGGAGAAATGAGACCCCATATTGAAGTAGTTATTGAATGGGAAGAAAGGTCCGCAATTATTTCCCTTGCACCACATGCTATCGGGCCAAACATTTGGCTTGATGGTCAAGGAAGTGACCCTATCATGCCAATTGACCTTGATGCTGAGGGGAGAGGACGTGATGAATGGTGAAGCATAGACATGGATTAGCACTTATAGATGTGATTATTGGTTCAGCAATGCTTGCCGTTGGTCTAGCTGTTGTAATCTCGATGAGCAGCAGATCACTAGCAAGACAAGCCAACGCTGAAAAGCAAATCACAGCAAGTTGGCTAGCAGATGAAATACTGTCTATGGTTATAGTTGTTGGTCCAGATGAGTATTCAAAAACATATCCTAAAGAAGGTCGTTTTGATCAACCTTTTGATGAGTTTAACTTTGAATTAGTAATTGAAGATGATTCACTTTATTATCCAGTAAATGCAATAGCAAAGATTTCTTGGGATGCAGTTGGTGGCAAACACTCGATTGAAATGGAAACAAAAATTGCACGAAGGCATGGCGATCCTGTTGAACGACTTCCTGCAGAACCAATCGACCGAGAACAACGATACTGGGAACTAATTGAGGAAAAGGAATCGAAATGAATCGCCGCGGTTTTACACTTCTTGAGTTAATGGTTGCTGGAATCATGGCAACTATAGTACTTGGTGGAATCACAACGTCTCTCTCTCAACTTGGTTCTGCCAAGTCAATAAGTAGACAGCGGCTTGAGGCGTATTCTCGCTGCGATACTGCACTAAGAACCATTCGCAAGGACATTATTACTATACTAAGGCGTGGCGATTTGTTTAATACTCGTTTACGTATTGGTGATTTTTCTGGACGATTTCAAAATAATGACGTCGACAAAGATGAACTTCTTATCTTTAACGGAAATTTGCGTGCAAACAAGGAGATTGATTTCAACGGTGAGGGATTAGAATACGAAACCCAATTTCGCGTGGAAGATAGTGAAGTAAGTAGTTCGCTATGGAAACGGCGTGATGCTATTCTCGATGACAATCCGATTGGTGGTGGTATGGCTACACCAATTGCCGAGGGAGTTATTTCTCTACAATTTGAGGCGTATGACGGACTCTCTTGGTTCAATCAATGGGACTCGGACGAATTAGGAATCCCTACTGCAATACGTGCAACAGTAGTTTCTACTGGAATGGCCTTTGCTGATGAAAAACATGCTCCTGTAGTAACTCTAAGGACTATCGTACCAATTGATCGAGTTAGATCTCCAAATGACCGCCTTATTTTAATCGCTGAAGAAAAAGATGCAGAAGACGGATTTGGAATTACTGATGCACCTGAACTTGAATTGAACTTATCAGGAAGTGGTTCGGGTGGTGGCAATAGTGACATAGAAGGTTCAAGCGGCAAAGGTGGCAAAGAATCAAAACCAAATACAATCACAGACCCTGATGGAAATGTCCATCAGATACCACCCCCACCATGATGTATAAAGTTCACAATCGAGGTTCTGTTATAGTTATTGCTCTCTGGGCAATTGGTATTGCTGCAATTGTGACTTCATCAATTCAGGTCTTCGCGCATCGGCAATCTCTAATTGGAATTGAAGTTCAAGATCGAATTCAGGCAAGATGGGCAGCAAGAGCGGGTGTTGAATCATCCATTGCTGTCATGGCTCACCATACCGCAAAACCTATTCCAAGTGATGCTTTTGCCATTATTGATGAGCTTGACTATGTATCAACAGGTGAAGTTGGCAAGGCAACTTGGGACATAAGACACCATGTTAATGGTGAGGACTGGTCTGGTCCAATGGACGAGCACAGCAAATACAACATTAACTCAGAGGGCAATTATCTACCGTTGATATTGGGCGAACTTTCTTTTGGTGTTATGGAAGCAATTATGGACTGGAAGGACGAAGATAACATTCCACGTCTTCTTGGTGTTGAACGAGATTATTACTTGAGTTTAGAAACATCTTATGAACCAAGAAACGGAGCCCTTCTTTCTATTGCTGAACTTGAATTGATTGCTGGTGTCATGCCAGATGATGTTCGTGGAGAGGACTGGGATTTAGATTTCCGACTCGATGCAAATGAAAACGATGGAGGTGAAAGTTTGCCTTGGGATGAACCAGATGAATATCTTGATGGAGGCTGGGCTTCGATGATGACTGTTTCATCCGTTGACGGTGGGGCAACAGATAGCGGGGAACCAAGAATTAACCTCAAAAAAGTTTATCCTGAAACATTACAACTTCGCCTAGGAGTTGACCCCCTTCAAGCAGAAGCGCTTATAGAGTTAGCATCAAGTGACGATGCTAATCTATCAGATATACTTAGTCAATCACTCAGAACAATTTCTGGAAATGCAGAGGGCGTTACAAATTTGACAGATGATCAGAAGTGGGCAATTTTTGCTGAAACCTGTCTGTATGATTCACACGAATCACCAACGGGTCGCATGAATATTAATACCATCGCACCTGATCTACTCTACAAGTTATTCCCAAACCAATCACATTTGGTTGAAGATTTGCTTCACTTAAGAGAAAGTAATCGAGGTGGAATCAGAAACCCGATGGATTATTTTGAAATTTCAGGTATCCAATCATCGATGGTTGCCGATTTATATGAGATGTTTGATACAAAAAGTAACGTTTACGCAATTTCATGTCTCGGAAAGGCAACTGGAAGTGGAGTTGAACAAGAAATAATAGTAATAGTAGATCGTTCAACCCTACCTGTGACGATATTGGAATACCGAGAACAATGAGCGAAAGAGACAACTCAACCCAACTTGATAAAAGCGTGTTATGGTTAATCACCCATCGCGTTGGTTCATCATGGAGATGCTTGTTCGCTGAGATTCTCACAAATGAGTTACCTTCAATAGTAAATACCATTGAAGTTGACACCGACGAAGCATTAGAAATATTAATACAAGACAAGAACCCAACGAAAACATTCTCCGTTCTTCCGGGTTCTGTAACCGTTTGCCGCACAACTGTTCTACCCGACGTAGATAACGAACAAATCCAAGAAATTCTTCGACTTCAGGCAGAAGCAAAATTACTCGGTGGAATGCCATCCCATCGAAGAGCAATGGCACCTCTTGAGTCATCTGCTGGAGAAACAAATCGTGTAGGCCTTATAGTTGCATGGCCTGAAAACTCCTCTTACAAAATCCCCCCTTGCTTGGCAAATGCACACTTTGTTCCAGACGCCTGTTCGGTTGCATCTCTTCTTAATGGCATCAGACCAACAGATCCAATCCTACTTGCTGATCCTTCAGATGGAACTGTTACTATTGCTCTATCCCATGCAAATGGAGCTGCATTACGTGCAATCAAAGAGAATAGCACTACCAAAAGCACCTTCATAGAAAGTGTACTTAAAACAACTAAAGAAACAGCAAATATTCACAACCATACAACTTCATTCACCGACAACTTGATTACTAAATTGCAAACCTCTATCTCAGAAATTGAATCTGAGACACCGTTGTTAATTTTGCCAGATGAAATCATTGACAGTGCAAGCAAACAAATCGACGGCGCACCAGAGGGCGACAAAGTTTGGTGGAGAAAGTGGGGCATTTCAGTTGGATGCTTAATTGCTGCAAATAATTCATTGCAACCACTCACAACAATGCTGTACACTGCTCCAGAAGTAAATCCTTCAGCAGTTGACCGATGTATAGAGAAATTAAGCGATCGTATTTTTGCTACTCGCCTTGTCCTTGTTGCAATCCTTATTCTTGCTCTTGGACCAGCAGTAGTTTCAGGCGTGAAACTTGGTTTACTTAAACTTATTCATCCAGACATTGACGCACAATACTCTCTAGCTGTTGAAGGTAAAAAACAACAAGTGGTTTACAGGGAACTTGGAAAAACTGCATGGCCGATGACTAAAATCATCGCAGACATCACAAATAATATACCAATAGGAATTGACATTGAAAGTATTCGTGTTGATATTGGTGATCCGGTTTTTGTACGAGGCAGAGCACTTCAAACCGATGGCAATACTGCTGCTGAACTTATCGCAAAAATGCAAGACAATTTGCAATCAACTGGAATGTTTAACGAGATTCAGTTTTCTTATGAAACCACAGGTACCTATGGTGATAGAGAATTCGATTTATGGGCTACTGTGACCAACCCATTAAAAAGACCAAGGTACACCACAGATAGTGACTTTGGCGTCTGGACACTCGCCATGCGTCAGGATGGAACTCCCCCTGGAGAGCATGTTGAGGAAGATGATTCAAATGACCATATTCTTGATGAAGATGGTTCACCTCTGGCCTCTGTTAACTTTGACTCTATTCCAGAAGAAACAGATACACCCGCCTATCTGGGAGACCACAAGGAGAGAGAAAGAACGGATCGCCCAAGAGCAAGAGGAGGTTCTTCGGAAACTCAATCTCACAGTGAGGTTCGTGTTTCGGGGGGAACCTCATCTAGAGTTCCTGAACCTTTAACCGAAGGTCAGATTGCTGTGATGACAAAGAGCGAAGCGACAATCGCTCTAACCGAGGTCTCTGAAGCTCTTAATCATCTTAAAGGAGATGACGAATCAAAAGAGCGACTTAGAAAAGAGATGCATCTCCTGCTTGCCCGAATGAAGGAGATTCCCTGATGACAAAGAATTTACAAGAATTCTTATCAAGAATTACTTCTTGGCCAAGAGCAATGCAATGGGCTTTCTGGGCTGCTGTTATCACTATTGGATTTCTAATCTGGGACTCCACAGTTGCTGATTTAAACGAAATATGGTCCGATGAATCGGCACAAATCGAACTTCACATTACTGAAGTGAATAAACCAGTACATATAACATCAAGTGTAAAAAATGCTATAACTTCTTTTGGTAAAGTTGAATTGCCTAGAGAAAAGTCGCATGGTGCAGCAGCACTGACAGAAGCGGTTCAGGGCATTCTTGGTTCTCATCCCGTCAGAAAAGATGAATACACTAGAACAAAAACCAGTCGCATGAAATCCGGCTCCCTTCCAGGAATTGCGAGTTCAAGCCAAAATGTTGAACAAGTAATTGGAGATATTAGATTTGAAGCAACACAAGAAGAGGTGCTATCTGTTATCTCAGCATTGGAAAGTAACCCTTGGATTGATGCTCTAACTAACGTTCGATTAACAAAAAAAGACGGTCGATGGATTCAGGTAGACTTATCCGTTGAGGCATGGGTAGTTTCATCTAAAAAGCGGAGGGGGAACAAATGATTGATAAAAACACCATTCGCGGTCCTCTTGGCTGGGGTCTTGCATCGATAGTTGTAATTTGTATTTTCTGTATTTACGCATTCATTACTGTTCTATCTCCCTTACTTTTAAGTAGTTCTTCGAACGAAATAGAAAACAAAACCGATTCATTGATCGAAAAACACGATGAATATGCCTTAATCGATATCTCAAGGTTCAAAGGAAGATCTGCTTTCTTTAAGCCAATCCGAAAACCGCCACCCCCTCCTCCGCCTCCACCACCTCCAGCAAATGTACCTGAACCCGAAGATTCAATAATAGACCCTGGACCACCTCCCCCACCAGACGACTACAGAGGTCCTGATTTTATTGCAATCATTGGAGAAGAGGCTTGGTTTAGGTCTAGCGGATCAGGTTTTGGTAATGTCATAAGAATTAAGGTCGGAGAAGAAAAAGATGGGCTTAAAGTTGTAAGTACAACTGCCCCATCAATTGTTAAGGTTGAATACCTTCGTGGTGAATATGACCTAGATTTATTCGAAAGAGATGAGCCATTCTTCTTAGAAAACCCACCTCCATCAACTTCAGTAGATTTCCTAGAAGAAGTTGACGGCAATTAAACCAAAAAAATATTCAATTCTGCATTTTAGGTCAATAAAGCCACTCTCATAAGCATGGTTTTCTGCGAAGTAGTGGGCAATATTGCCGATGATAGTCCGATAGGTTTTCTTTTGAATGTTTACCGCTATAAAAGTAATAATTGTCCCAAAATGTCGTTATCCCTCTAACCCAAAATTTGTTTGTTGAAACCTAGTGGGAGATTTAAGAAGGATTTAAGAGTGAGTATTAAAACAGTATTACAATTAATTTTAACATTTATTATTGCAGTTTCTGCTTCAGCGATTGCTCAGGATCGACCAGTCCCAGAACCAGCACCAACGATTGATTTGCCTGACCCTGAAGTCCAAGAAGAGGTACTTGTTGAAGAAGAGGTTTCATCAGAATCGAACGATAGCCAAGAAGACATTGACACTCAGGAATTAGATATAGCCGATACCGTAGACGTTGAAGTAGTCACAGGTACATCAGATACCATTCGATGGCCTCTGCAACGGGAAATTAAAGGTGGGCTTGTAATACTCTCTTTTGATGACGTAACCATTGAAGAAACACTCGGATTCATAGCACAAACAACTGGCAAGGTTGTTATCCCCGTAAACGCGGCTGCCCTCAAATCAAAGAAAATAACTTTACACAATGACGAACCTGTTGATCGCGGAATTGCCCTTGACTTACTTTTTCAAGCGTTTCGACTAAATGATGTTGGAGTTATTGAAAGAAATGACATCATCATCATCGGCACACTTCAAGATATGCTCGATGATATCGGTGATATACCTGTAATAGGTGTAGATGAAGATGTCATGAACAGACAAGACCGCGGAACTCTGGTTATTAAGGTTTATTCTGTAGAGAAAACAGAAGCAAATGTTATTGGCGACAACATAAGTGAGATGTTTCCTGATTACGGTTCACTAACAGTTTATCCAGAATCAAACCAAATTGTCCTACTTGGAGACATAGGTCTTTGCCAACAAGTACAACAACTTATTAATCAATTAGATCGAATTTGGCGTAGTGGAAAATTAAAAACGTTTCGCCTAAAGTACGCTGATGCCTCAGAGATTTCTTCAAACATCTTAGACCTGTTTGAAGAAAGTGGCTCTACAAGTACAGTTAGATCAAATCAAAACAGAAACCAACGGAGTAGAACTACTCCAACCACAACAAACACCGAGGAAGTCGAATTACGGTTGACCGTAAATATGCAACAAAACTCTGTGACTGTTCAAGCAGAGCCAGAAATAATGGATGACATTGAAGAACTTATCATAACAGAGTGGGATCTCCCAAGACCAACCGAAACGAGCAAGATGTACGTTCTGAAGTACAGCGACCCAATTAAAATTCGCAATTTACTGCAAGAGATTCTCGGAGACGGGTCAACAGGTGGAGGTGGATCTTCTAGACCAGGGCAAAACCAACGCGCTGATGTCACTCAATCAATTAGTGGGGTTTACAGATTTGAGGCATATCCAGACAAAAATGCGCTCTTAGTATTATCTAAAACCGAAGAAAGTTTTTCATTTCTTGACGCTATGATTGAATCGCTAGATCAACCTTCTGATGTTGGACTGCCAATAGTTGTTGAATTAAAGCACGCAAATGCAGTTGCTTTATCTGAAGAATTGAACGCTCTTCTAGCCCCACCTGGGGTGTCTGCAACGATTCCACGACCCGACTCGGGACTATCTGGTGAGGGTTTTAGTGAAGAGGGTGAATCAGCAAGCGGAAGTAGTGAGACAGGTGGACAATTAAGTTTCCCTTGGCAACAGGGAGGAACGGCTAATAGCGATGATCAATCACCAGAATCATCACTTATTTCGAAAATTAGAATTGTTCCTATTGTCAGGCAGAATGCAATTACAGTACTAGCGCCACCAGCATACCTACAATCAATTATTGAAGTAATAGAGAAGTTTGACAGAGCTACTCGTCAAGTGATGATTTCTGCAACTATTGCTGCTGTAACTCTAACCGATGATTTGGAACTAGGACTTCGCTGGGGTTCAAACTTAGCAGCAACTGGTGACAACTCCGTCGGTTTGAATGGTAGTTTGGCTGGAACTATCGACAATGTTCTAAGTGGGTTATTCGAAGACAATGGAGCGATATTCACACTTGGATCGAATACAAACAACGTTGGCATGATAATTGATTTACTTAACCAATTAACTAATGTTCGCATTATCCAACAACCAAGAACTTTCACTTCTGACAATCAAGAATCTGTTTTCTTCAACGGCTCAGAAGTTCCAATTAGAACTACATCTACTTTACTTTCTGGTGGTGAAACACAAACAGGGATTGAATATCGCGATGTTGGCGTGATGCTGAATGTCAGACCACGAATCACGACCCATGGAAACATAGACCTTACTATTAATGTTGAACTCTCAGAGCAAAGCGGAGCAAGCGCTGACATTGACAACAACCCTATCTTTTCCAGAAGGCAAGTCCGAAGTCAAGTTCAGTTGAAAAATGGACAGACGGTTTTAATTGGGGGATTATTAAAAGAGAGTGAATCAAAAGTTAAACGTAAGGTTCCTCTTCTTGGTGACATCCCACTTATTGGTGGTCTTTTCTCTTCAGTTGATGATACCACTGTACGAGAAGAACTTTTAGTTTTCATAACTCCGATTATTGTTGAAGACCTTGAAGACAACGACTCTAACTATAATGTCAAGTACCTTGAACGCCTAGAGGAAATCTCAATGCCACTAGATGAGTTTATAAAAAAGGTTGATGAAGGCGACGATTTTCTAAATGATCGTCTGAAGCATCCTAGTTCAGATTACCGACTACACGACTAAAAAACCAGAGCATAATGCGACATTTTTTACATCGACAAAAAACAACATTCGTCTTTTGTCTGACAACTATAGTCCTTATAGTCCTATTGAACAGTTGTGCTACCAGTAATACTACGACAAAACCAAATGTTAGCAAACAAGACAAACTAGATGTTATTCAGTCATTGAATGAGACCATTTCTGTAGTTCCAAGTGCAACTGTTACAACATCTGATGACATCGATTGGCATGTTGGTGTATTACCATGGGATAGGTTTACACTTCCCTCAATTTCTCCAAACGGTTTACACGCCGCAGTACAGTTAGGCACCCACCCCTCCATTGATTTTCTTTGTGGACACTCAAATACTTCGGTTGATTCAACAACTATTGAACTGCATCAGCTTGATCCAATGAGAGGTAAAACGACTACGCCAATCGTACTAGAGCATTCTGATTTAATTTTGTGCGGGAGTGCTAGCAACCATTCATTTTTAGTAGAAGCACCAATGGGGAAAAACAGCAGATGGATAGGAACTGTTGACTGGAGTACAGGAATAATTAGTTGGATTGTTTCTGATAACAACCTAAATGCCTTTCCTGCTATGAACATTTATGGCGATATTGCATGGTCACAACAACCTCCCAAGTCAAAAAGATTTTATCTAATTCTAATGAAAAATGGCAAGAAGCAAATAATTGACGATGGAATAAGCGATTGGATTGCACCAACTTATGTTGATAGTGACAGAATTCGGGTTTATCGACTAAACAAAGGAAAACTTGATTTGGTTGAGATTGATTTAAATGCAAGAGAACCACTTCTTACTACCATTTCACTGACAATCATGGAGTCAGGAGCATCGCGAGCAACTGCTTGGCAAATAGCATCAACAAATCCAACTATGATTGGAACAAATGGTCATGCCTTCTACCACCCACTAGAAGAAAGAATGGTTATTTGGCAACCTGAATCATTCACTGAAACAACTTCACTCACTCCTTACAGTATTGCTGCTGTACCAGTTTCGGATGAATCGTGGTTAGTTGCAACAGACAATCGAACTCTAAGGCAAAAAGTTGGTGATAAAGATGGAATTCAACTACGAAATAAACTTTGCATTCCAATTGAAACTACATCAAAACAGTGGACACACCTTATGCTTATCCCAGATCGAAATCGCCTTCAAGTCCGTGCAATTAACCTAAGTAACTAATAGTAACAGTCGCACCTATTCACTCAGATTACTACCTAGCATCTGAGCAGGAATTACAAATTACATTCTAATAAACTGAACTTCTCGCAGAGAGGTTTCATTCTAAAGTAGCAGCAGCAGAGATCATTCCCTCGTCTTGAATGTATGTCCTTGGTTTGTATAGGAATCCTACTCCGACAAACAATATAGCAGTACCAAGCATCAGCCAAGTAAAGAATTCAAAATACGCAGCTCCCTCAAGAATCGTTGCTCCACCAACTTGCCAAGTGATGGAGAAATCGTGATTTTGTTTTACGATTTCTGTTTTATCTTTAATTTGTGACTCTGGGATAAACTGCTCCCATGTTGCATTGGTATTCCCCTTTTCAACTGCTTTCTTAGCGTCTATTTCTGCTTGTCTAACAACTATCCAAGAATGCTCAGGATGAAAAATGGACTTTCCACCAACTGAACTAGAATTAGTAATCATTTCGTTTTGTTGCTCAACTGTATGAGATTCGACGCTAACTTCAGCGCGAATATCGTTTTGAGTCATAAACACCTTATCTGGACCTTCGCTTGTAATAATAAAATGACGACGATTTACTAATCGATAGTGCAAGGGCTTTCCCCAAGGGTCTTGTAAATTTCTTATTGCGTTTGCCCCTTCATCAGCAAATGGCAACCGGTCATTTTGATCCCAAAATTGCCCAACATTAGCAATCGCTTCTTGTATAACTGAAACTTCAGAAGTAACTAGGGATCTTCTTTCTAGGTCTGGAGCATATCCAACTCTAATTTCATCATCTCCAATTGACTCTTCCCATCCCTTAATAATCAACTCAAATCCACCATCCTCAACCACCTTATATTTCATACCCTTTTGTTCTGCTTGTATTTTTCGATCGTCGTGGGTTAATCCATCGACATTCCATCCTGATACTAGAGATTTAACTTCCGCAAGACCATCAGGAACCATAATAAAATGGTTCACCCCAGCTGTAAACAAATTACCAAGTGAGACACTCATCAAAAACAATGCCATGATGACTGATTTCATTTTCTTAGGAGCCTGAGTATATGCAAATTCCAACCCTGTTATAGAAACCATTACTTCAGAAGCAGTCAGGATTGCATAAGCAAGAACTTGCCATCCAATTGATGGACGCTGCCCTGCATCAATCCATCCTTGCACTATCCCAATCATAGTAAAGCCAGCAACCATCACAAAAAGCCCAAAAGATATTTTACGAATAGGGGTTAGTTTCCAGACCTTGTTAATTATGGGATAAATGACAAACTGGAATGTTGGAATGTAAATCAAAATCATAATTGGATTCACCGCTTGAATTTGAGATGAAAGCCAATTCATTCCAAGCCAATTCCTGTTTAAATCCTCTGCTTGTAACACCCAAGATGATCCCGTCTGGTCAAATAAAGCCCAAAAGACAGCGATAAAAATAAATATAATTGCAAGTTTTAAAATCGCTTTAATTCCAGTCCAACTGAATGTTTCACTTACCCAATCCATACCTCCTGCGGGTATGTGAATAAAAACATTTCTGCCCATCCAAAAAGCAATAGTTGCTATCGCCATCAAAACGCCAGGAACTCCGAATGCCAAGTGAGGTCCATACCACTCAAGGAGCCAGGGAGTTAACATAGTTGATAGAAATGCACCTGTGTTAATAGAGAAATAAAACCACCCGAAAACTTTTTCTAATAGGTGTGAGTTTTGTTTTCCAAATTGGTCACCAACATGAGCAGAAACACAAGGTTTAATCCCTCCGGAACCGACAGAAATTAAAATCAATCCTATGGCAAGAACAATGCCGGGTGACAAGTCAATAGCTTCAGTAGATCCCATCAAAGCCAGAACACCGTGCCCTGCACAGTACACGACACTTAAAAGCATGATTGTCAAATATTTCCCAAGAACAATATCGGCAAGTAGCGCACCCATAATCGGGAAGAAATACACCGCTGTCGTAAAAAGGTGATAGTTCTCCATCGCTTCTGGTCTTGTCATTGCTTCATTTCCAGCTCCGGGTAACATGAATAAGTACTGAGTCATGAAGATAACTAGAATGCCCTTCATTCCATAAAAGCTGAAACGTTCCGCTGCTTCGTTCCCAATAATGTATGGAATACCTTTTGGCATCGCCTTCGAAGGAACAGGAGCGGTTAAATATTTATTTGACATCTGAGTTAACTTTCTTTCTTAATAAAACGTAATTGTTCTTTATCTTTAACAACTCCAGGAAACTGTAACACTCTGTTATGCATTGCTACGTAAACTCCTGGGTTAAGCAATTTGACAACTGAAAATGACTCTACAATATTCTGTAATGCATCTGTATTACGCATTATCCATGGACGCATCGCACCTGTAATAACACAAGGAACTTGCAGATCTGGGAACTTCTCGACTATACAGTCCCCTGTTTCGGACAAAGTATCTGTTCCGTGAATCACAACAATTCCATCATGGTGTTTTGAGTTTTCATACACAACTTCTGCGATTAACTGATGATCTTCTTCTGTCAGGTCGTTGCTATCCTTATCCATCAGAGGTATGTGTTTTATCGAGACCCCATCTAGTTGCAGAGAACCTATCATCATCTCAAGAACAGATGTACCGTTGGCAAGAATGCCGTCCTGTTCATCGTATGTTTTTTCAATAGTTCCACCTGTTGAGATTAGAGCTACTGTAAATAGATTACTCAAGTCCATTACTCCACTGTTACCGAACATGGAACATTAGTTGTTTCTGGAGCAAGGCATGTCTCTTCATTACAGGCCTGCCATGTGACCATTATCTTAACTGGACCCTTAGCGCCTTGGTTTGCAGAAACTGTAATTGGAAATGAGAGAGACCCCCCATATACATTCACACTTTCTCCGGCTGATACCATCGTTACGTCCTGTGGCCAAGTAACATCTAGAGAAACATTGTCATCTAATGACTTAAACGAAAGTGGGATAGCGTATTCGTTACCAGGAGCGTGTGAGTTGACATGCCAACCAATAGCCATCCTAAGTTTAACAGTAAGTAAAACTGACCCTCCTGCCTTAATATTGACTGAACTCTGATCGCAACTCATCCTAACTGGTGAGGAATTTGCCATTGTTACCTCAAATGACTCATCAAATTTTTCAGGATGTGACTGCAAAAGGTTATGCAAAGTAGTTGTTGCAACAACTGCTGCAATAGGTGCTGAATCGATTAACTTACTCTCCGATTTGAGTGTTTTCATTGCATCATTTAAAAACCTTGACTCATTTGTAATCGATGAAAGTTGCACAAGATCTGATAATATTAATGATGTTGCAGAAGGCATAGCTCCATCAGACTGAGCTCTCGTTCTTACAAATAAATCAGATTGTCCCTCTTGAGTGTCATACCACCCCTCTCCATCAACGTAGAATAGTTCCCTAGCTTTATTGTAAAGTTCGATTGCTTCTGTGAGAAACTGGCTGTCAAGGTTCGCTTGATAAATAGCAAGAAGCCCACGTATAAAACTTGCATAATCAATTAAGAAACCGTCAACACCAGGTTTTCCCTCACGCCAAGTTCTCAGTAGTGTGTCGTCACTTTTTTTCATCTGTGTCATGATAAAATTTGCTGCTTCTTCTGCTCTTTCAATCCATGATGGATTATCAAGAACACGCCCTGCATCTGCGAACCCCTTAATCATAATTCCATTCCAAGCAGTGATTATCTTGTCATCAGTTTTTGGTTGATCCCTTGTGTCTCTCACTTCTAATAGAGCAGAGTCGATTTTATCTACTAATGCTTGATATTCTGAATAAGACATTCCATGCTTTGATGCAAGACGTTCTGGATGATCAGTTAAAAACAATACGTTAGTTTCTGGTTCTTCTGGGTGATGTGGATCCTGAAAGTTTGTTCCACTGTCTACTCCATAAATAGATAGAGCGAATTCGATTTCATTGCTCATTCCTGCAGTTGTTAGGGCTTCTAACAATTGTGAATCTCGCCACAAATATGTTTCACCCTCGAGGTGATTTGTTTCAGCATCTTGTGCAGAATAAAAACCACCATTTGGAGCACTCATTTCTCTATTTACGTATCCCAATGTTTCGTCAATCACTTTTGCATATGTAGCTTCACCTGTTAACTCGTATGCCTTTGCATAAGTTGAAACAAGTAATCCATTGTCATAGAGCATTTTTTCAAAATGCGGAACTAGCCATTTGTCATCTGTGCTATACCTATGAAAACCACCGCCAACCTGATCATATATTCCACCCATAAACATGTTGTCAAGTGTCTTCTTAATTGCTTTGCGAACTTGTGGAATATCCCAACCTGCCTCCATTAAAAAGTCAGAATATATTGGCATAGGAAACTTTGGAGAGTTAGAAAAACCGCCGCGGTCAGAATCGTACCTTGCGAGCAAAGCAGAAACACCCTTTTCTACAACTTTTGAATCCAAGGGGGTTTGCTCGTGACTTGACGTTAACCGAGAAATAACTGCATCGGCCACCATACCTGCTTGTTTTGTTACTCCCTTTTGGTTGTTTTTCCATTTATCATTCACGAATTGCATAAGAGATATAAAACCACGCCTTCCACCTTTACTATCTTTTGGATAGTAAGTACCACCGAAAAAGGGTTTTAATTCTTTCGGTTCAAGAAAAAGTGAGATTGGCCATCCACCTCTACCCCGAGTAATCATTTGGGTAGCAGTCATATAGATTTCATCTATATCTGGGCGTTCTTCACGATCAACTTTAACTGCAATAAATAACTTATTTAGCCAGTCAGCTACTTCTTGGTCTTCAAATGACTCTCGCTCCATGACATGGCACCAATAGCATGTTGAGTAGCCAATGCTGAGAAATATTGGCTTGTTCTGACTTCTAGCTGCTTCAAATGCATCTTCCCCCCATTCATACCAATGAACTGGGTTTTCTGCATGTTGTAGAAGATATGGGCTTGTTGCTTCTCCTAGCCGATTCCTTCCACTTACTGAACTCGGGGGTGTTTGATCTATGGTAGGAGTTTGATTCATTGCAAGACCCTCCAACTGAATTCCCATCAATAACCCAGTGTAAATTGCCAAAAACCAAAACCAAGTTATTTTCATTCACACATGCTACCAATTATGTGGACAGATGGTTCAAAAATCAATTTTCACATATATGAGATTATTAAGATGAAAAAAGGTAGTCACATTCTCCTAATGACGATAATAGAAACTCATGGAATATACCGCCCAATACATTGTTCCCGCAATTGCAGGAATCACAGCAATTATTCTGCTTGTAGCAGGAGGACGTCTATTAAAGCCGGCAATCGGACTAACTGGTGGACTATTTGGGATTGGTGCTGGTTTGATGATTGCTCCAACTCTAACAACAAGCATATCGCCATTTATTTTTGCTTTAGTATTTGGAATTATTGCAGCTGTAATAGCAGTATTTATAGCAAAGTTTGCAATTCTTATATCGCTAGCACTTTCCTTTGCAGTGATAACTCCTGTTCTTACATGGCATCTTGCTGGACTTGGAGATGGGGCAAAGGTTGTTGAAGAGGTTGTTGAGGCAGCAACAACACAAGATACTGGAAACAAAGAACCAGAAAATAACACTACTGATGAAACCACTCTATCTGTAACTCAGGATGCAATGACTACTGCTTTCTTAATCCTTACAAAAGATGCTGGAAGAATAATTCAATCTGGGACAAGAAGAGCTTCTGCTGCTTGGAATGCAATCCCAACAGGTCCACGTTTAATGATTGTTGGCTCAGTGATAGTTGGTTTACTGATTGGGCTATTGATTTCTACTTTTATGCCATTCTTCTCTTCGGTTCTTGTAACTTCAACCGCCGGAGGAGTATTGCTAGTCGAGACCATACGTAATTTAATTACTCTTATTTGGTCACAACAAACAATGGCGACTATTTCCTCAACTGCTCTTTTAGCAATCACAGGTGGAATTATTGTAGCGAGTATTGGTTTACAACTTACGCTTTCTCGTAAAACAGTAAAGCCAAAACAACTCGTTAACTAATTTATTCTTTTTCAACTACAGCTTGATTCGCTTGTGCGTCAAGTGCAGAAAGAATAAAAGGACCCCCGATTGCAATAATTGCAGAAATTACTGCTGCAATTAGTGGCCAACGCAAAGTAACTTTTACTGTTTCGCTTCTTGTGGTCAAGGAAGAAAGTAAAGAAAGTCCAATCAGTCGTAGGTAATACCAAGCGCTTATAGCACTAGAAACTGCTGCAATTATCACTAGAATAATCTGTCCAGAAGCAACACCAGCAGCAAACAACATGAGTTTGCCCCAAAAACCAAATAGAGGTGGAATACCGAGTAATGATCCACAGGAAATGGCAAAAGATGTTGCTGCTAAAGAAGATCGCTTATACATGCCGGATATATCCTCAAGCGAATCTATCGAATCGCCATCACGTGACAAGCAAGCGAGCGTTGAGAAAGCTGCTGTGTTCGTAGAACCATAGATAACTAGGTAAACAAGCACAGCAACAAGACCAAGCGGTGGACCAGCAATAACTCCAATCAACATATATCCACTGTGAGCAATTGAACTGTAGCCAAGCATTCGTTTGGCTGATGTTTGGAGCAGCGCGCCAATATTCCCAAGCAACATCGTAAGAACAGCAACAACCCACAAAGACATTTCTATTGCAGGAGGAAGTCCATCATTCCAACCAACTAATGAACAAAGAATAATTATCGATATCATTCCTGCTACTTTTGGTACGAATGCCAAGAATGCAGTTACTGGAGACGCTGCTCCTTGATACACATCTGGTGCATAAAGGTGCATCGGCGCTGCCGCAATTTTGTAACAAAGTCCAAAAATAGAAAGCAAAAGGCCAATTTGTCCAAAAACAGAAATACCTCCATCAATTCTCTGTGATGCAAAAACAGATACCATTTCGCTTAATACGAACGTTCCTGTTGCAGCATAAAGAAAAGCAAAACCGTATAACATCATTGCTGCAGAAACAACACCAAGGAAAAAATACTTCATTGCTGCTTCTTGAGCCACCCTTGACCACCTACTAATGGCAACCATCACGTAAGTAGGAAGTGACACAAGTTCTAAAGCAAGAAATAGCCATATCAAATCACGCGCTTCACAAATAAGCATTACACCTGTGATACTTAACAAAAGAAGTGCGTGAAATTCACCACCACTTGTTCTCAGAGCATTAAAACTATCTTTTCCTTTTGCAATATCGTGTTCGTACTTACGGTCGATTAAACCTCCAGCAGACATAACAAGGAGAATGCCAATTAGTGCTACAAACAACTTAATATATTTGCCTAGATAAGGCATTACTGAATCAGAACTGGAGACGATATCGGGTGTGTAGATAAATGGGATTGAAATTGCTGCAGCTAACAAGAAAGCACAAGTAATGAATCCAATTCGTCTTCTAACTGCAGAGATTTTTGACAGTCCACTGATTGCACAGACAATCGCTCCTGCGAGCAAAATGAATTCTGGAATTAGGAACCATAGACGATCAGCCATGATGTTCCTCTTCTATCTCGATAATAATCGGTTTCGGGTTTTCCTCTTGGACAATTCTAGGATACGGTGAGAGGACGTTTTCGACGGATCTTCTCATGGCATCTGTAAGCACCGTTGGCTGCAATCCAATCCAAATACAAAGTGCAGCCAGTGGCGCGAGAATACTAATTTCACGAATAGATAAATCTGCTGGAAGAAATTTGTGTATGTCATGTTCGGGCTCTTTCAATTTCCCAAAAACAACTTTGCCAACCATTATGAGCAAATACATTGCTGCAAGAACCATTCCAATTGCAGCAATCGCAGCATATTCTGGTCCAAGAACACCTGGCCAATCACTTGCACTACTTGACGAAATGAAAGTTCCAATCAAACACATAAACTCACTTATGAAACCATTCAGTCCTGGAAGCCCAACACTCGCTAGAACGAAGAACACCATGAAGAAAGACCAAACAGGCATTTTCTTTGCGAGCCCACCAATTGAGTTCATATCTCGAGTGTGATATCTCTCATACATCATTCCAATTAGGAAAAATAATGCCCCAGTTGAAAGCCCATGATTAATCATGTACAAAACTGCGCCTTCAAGACCAATTGGATTTAAAGCGATTAATCCAAGAACGCAAAAACCAAGATGGCTAATAGAGGAATATGCAACTAATTTTTTAACGTCATCCTGAACCCAACAAATTAACGCTGCATAAAGAATGCCAATAATCGCAAGTACTGCAATTGTTGGAGCATAAGCAACTAGCGCCTCTGGAACCATCGGTAATACGAATCTGTAAACGCCAAACGTTCCAAGTTTTAACAACACACCAGCGAGAATTACCGAACCGGCTGTTGGTGCTTCTGTGTGAGCAAGAGGAAGCCAAGTATGAACTGGAAACACTGGAATTTTCACTGCAAAACCGGCCAGTAATGCAAGAAGTACCCATCCTTGCTCGGTTGACGTTAGATTGTTCGAAGCAAAGTTGTTTAAGTCATGTATTGCAAATGACCACTGCCCATATTGAGACAATTGATATTGCCAAGCAACGTATAGCAATCCAGCAAGTAAAAACAATGAGCCCGTAAAGGTGTAGATAAAGAATTTGATGCTTGCATGAGCTCGATTTTTCCCGCCGTAAATTGCAATCAGAAAGAACATTGGAACCAATGTCAATTCAAAACTAACATAAAACAAGACCAGATCTTGTGCAGCAAAAACACCTAACATTGCTGACTCTAGAATTAAAAGCCAAGCATAGTACTCTCTTCTTCTAGATCTAATAGCAGTAAAGGATCCCAGAATACAAAGAGGTGTTAATAATGTTGTCAACAACACCAATAACATTGCGACAGAATCTACTCCTAAATCAAGAGTTATTCCAAGAGAGTTTATCCAAGGTGTATGAGATACAAAACCACTAGAAGAAGTACCCCACTGACCAAATTTTATTGTCATAAAAATACTAATAACAAAAACAATTAGTGATACTCCAAGTGAAATCCACTTTGCAAAAGATGCTTTAAGAGGAAAAATAAGTGCAGCCCCAAATAAAGGTAGTAGTATCAGATGCCACAAACTCATTGAATACCCCCAATAGAAATAGAGTCATTCTGATTTGCAATCGATTGCAAGAAGTCGACTATCTCTGGCATGAATAACATCAGCAGAACGACTAATATCGCTCCCCCAATCATAGAGACAGCATAACTTTGAATTGCTCCATTGTGTAGCGGGGAGAACCACTTAGCAATAGTTTTAGGTAGAGCTGAAATCCCATTAACGAATGCGCCATCAATCAAATATTTATCTAATAGAGAGAATAATTTTCCTAGAATCCAAAGAGGTGATCGAATTGTCGCGATGTAAACCTCGTCGACGTACCACTTGTTTTCCATGGCAGTTGGAAGCCAACGTGTTGTTCTTTTCGAAAGTAATTTTCCACGCAATCTATCTGCAGCGTTCCTATTGAAAAGGTGGAAATAAAGGGCAAAGCAAATCCCTATTATTCCGACAATTGCAGATATAAAGAACATTGCTTTATGTGGATCCATTCCTAAAATAGTTCCATGAATATCTTCATGAGAATGTCCATGGTTCGATGCAACTCCCGGCAAACCTGCGGCTGCAGGAGAGTCATTAACCATTTCTGCTATCCATCCACCATGCAGGTGCTCTGTTTCGTTTGGCATAAAATATGGAAGTGCCGCTAATATTGCACCAATTGAGATTACAACCAGAACAAAATTTATTGCAAAGCGTGGTGCATGTGGATGGAATTTAGTTGAATCTTCTCCATGTAGTTCATCACCTGGCTCATAATGAACGGGGCCTGCACATACTCTAAACCAAACTCGGAATGTGTAATAAGCAGTTAGTCCAG
This sequence comes from Phycisphaerales bacterium, assembly GCA_030748805.1. The sequence continues at coordinate 33,535 of JASMLG010000059.1, forward strand.
CAGTAAAGATTGCTAGCCATCCCAAAAACTCAAAACCTGAGCCTTGTGTAACAAAAGCTTCAGCAAGAATTGCATCTTTTGAAAAATATCCACTTGTAAATGGGAATCCGGCTAAACATAAACAGCCAACTAACATTGTGTAACTGACTATCTTCCATCCCTTCATTTTTCTTAGCCCCGACAATCGCCTTAGATCTAATTGGCCAGCAAAACCATGCATAATTGCGCCACAAGTAAGAAACAAAACTGCTTTGAAAAACGCATGAGTAAACACGTGGTATGCAGCACCATAACTTGTAATTATTCCTAATCCCAAGAACATATACCCAAGCTGAGAAACCGTCGAATAAGCCATAATCCGCTTGATGTCGTACTGAGCCATTCCAATTGTAGCTGCAACAAATGCTGTCAAACCACCAACCCAAGCAACAGTAGGCAGTGCGTATTCATCTAGCATGAACAGTGGGTAAGTTCGGAGAATTAAGTAAACACCTGCAGTAACCATTGTCGCGGCGTGAATAAGAGCAGAAACTGGAGTAGGTCCTTCCATCGCATCTGGCAACCAAACATACAGTGGAAGTTGCGCTGACTTCCCAAACGCAGCAAGCATTAACAAGTAAGGAATAGCATGAACTGTCCATCCCCCAAATGTTGTGTCGTAATTGTGCGCTTCAAGTGCAGTAGTTATTCCGTCGTATTGCACTGTACCGAAGGTAGACCATATTAAGTAGATTGCAAGCGCTAACCCGATATCACCAATACGATTGACAATAAAAGCTTTTTTCGCAGCAGCTACAGCTGATGGCTTTTGATAGAAATAACCAATCAACCAGTATGAAGCAAAACCGACACCCTCCCAGCCAAGATAGAGCAATAAGAGGTTGTCGCCCATAACCAAGCAACTCATTGCAAAAAGGAACACGCTAACTCCAGCAAAGAATCTTGTGTAACCCCTTCCAACATCATGTTCCATGTATTCCGAGGCATACAGTGCAATTAAAGTGCCTAATCCAGTAACAAATAACATCCAAAGCAGAGTTAACGAATCGATATAGAGAGTAAAGTTGCCAACAAACGAGCCACCATTCCAATGAACTTGCAACCAATCAAATAGGTGGATTGTTTCTGGTTGGGTATACCCCTGCCAAAGCATAAGAGTCAAAATAAAGGAAGTGCCCAAACAAATAGTTGTAATAATTGCTGGGGCTTTTGATTTCACCTTAAATGCTGCACATAGTCCACACAATACTAGTGAGATTAATGGCATCCAGACAATGAATCCAGCCCACTCCATATTGGTTGTTGGCAATATCTCACCTGCAGAAACTGCTGGCATGGCGAACAAGTTACTTACTAAGGTTGACAATTGATTCACTCCCTCAACTCCATGTAAGCATCAGCATCAAGTGTCTGCTTTTGTCTATAAAGTAAAACAACTAGTGCTAGAGCAATCGCAGCTTCTGCAGCAGCAACAGTCAGAATAAAAATCACCATCACCTGACCAGAGTAATCAAGTAAATATCGTCCAACAGCTACAAATGCCAAAGCTGCACCCTGTAACATCAATTCTGTGCATAGGAACATAACTATTAAATTACGCCTAACTAAAAAACCCACAATCCCAATCGTTAGCAAAATACCGCTAACTAATAGGTAGCCAGAGAGTGCTGATTGTGTAAGAGAGGTCATCATGTCTGACCTCCATCCTCATCATTACCAAGTGTCAAACTTTTTTTCTGTTCGGTTAAATCGATTGCCCTTCTAGCCAAAATTGCTGCTCCAAACATTGCCATAAGCAGAATGACTCCTGCTAGTTCTAAGCTGATTGGGAAATCATTAACTAAAGACCAACCAACCATCTGCGTGTTCGTTGGCAAAGCATCTTCATCCAAAAAAAGCTTTTTTCCCTCTGATGAAACAACAAATACTCCTTGTTCTGAAAACTGAATAGAACTACCTTCAGTTTCAATCACAGGGAATGCAAAATTCGAATCCAATTCAAGAATGTTCGATTCAAGTTTCTTTGGTAGTTTCTCTAAGATATGCCACTTGTGAATTGATTCTTCAGTAACAGGCAAAGAAGGTGTTCCTCCAATGACTGTCCCCGTAATTAAACAAAGAAGTAAAAATCCAACACTAACTGCTGCTGCTGGTTCACGTGGAATTCGGTCGTAGACAGCTTGTGTTTCTGGGTTATTCGGTTCATCTGCTTGACTTGCAAGCATCAACACAAAAATATAGGTAATTAAAATCGCGCCTGCGTAAACTATGATTAGAGCAAATGCCATGAACTCTGCTTCAAGTAAAAGTAACAGTCCTGCTGAAGAGATTACCACTAAAACAAAATGCAACGCACAGTAAATTGGTCGTTCGTGAGTTACCATTCGAATCGCTGCTGCAATCGCGCACAAAGAGAATATTATGAAAAAGACTCCTTGGCTAACTTCTCCAAAAGATGAGAGAGATCCTGTAACAATTCCAATAAGCCAACCTGCAGCAGCAGTACCAACAACAATCATTCCAATCCTCATGGTAAAAGGTGATGGATGCAAGCAAGCGTATACTGCAAGAGTAAGGGTCAAGCAGGCAATGTATGGTAGGAACAGATCCATTTCTTAGGGGCAAGAGCCTTCTTTCAAGTGGAAGGGAAAAGTCAATAAAAGTGGCAAGATATGTCCAAAAGTGACGATTCGCAACCACTAAAGGTGTATAGAGGTAGAATGGATTCGTGAAACAAACGTTGAAAAGACGAATACCAAATGCCATCACTATGTTGCGCATATTCATCGCAGCAGCATTCTTCGCTTCATTAAGTGGATATCGTTTCCCAAACCAAGGTATTTGGTGTGGAAACATGGCAATAGTCCTTTTTGCATTAGCGGCAACAACTGATTTTGTTGATGGTTATTTAGCCAGAAAATGGGATGTTGTTTCTATGTTCGGGCGTTTAATGGACCCATTTTGCGATAAAGTTTTAGTCCTTGGTGCATTTATTTACCTTGCTGGACCGCGTTTTTTAGTCCCTCAATGGGTTGAAGAAGGTCAATTATTTGATATGGCTACAGGAGTATATCCATGGATGGTAGTTGCAATTATTGCAAGGGAGTTACTTGTTACTTCAATTAGAGATGTCTTAGAATCGATGGGACATAGTGGAGGAGCTAAGTGGGCTGGAAAATTCAAGATGATTCTTCAGTCAATTGCAATTCCAGTTGTTCTTTTGTTAACAGTTAATTTCAGACCAGATCAAAATCCTGGAGTATTAATGAGTATAAATATTCTTGTTTGGTCTATGCTTATCATAACCATCTGGTCTGGCTTACCCTATGTAGCTGGCTTAATGTCTGTGATAAAGAACAAATCATGAATAGCTGGATAAAACTGATGTGGTGTACAGCAGGCGGCCTCGGCTTATTGCCAAAAGCCCCAGGAACTTGGGGATCACTAAAACCACTTTTTGTTGTATTGATTTGTGGACATTTCGGAATAGTTCAAGGGTGGCTAATAGGAATTCTTATTGCAATTATTATTGCATCATCAATTACTACCATTTATTTATTCCCTTGGTATTCAAATTATTTCGAATCTAAAGATCCATCCCAAGTCGTCAGCGACGAAACCGCAGGACAGTCAATTGCTCTTCTTGGAATGGCATGGCTAGAACCAAATAACCACATAAGTGTGACTATCTGGATTTGCCTTGCTCTCTTTTCATTCCTGCTCTTTCGAATTTTCGATATTTGGAAACCATGGATTATTGGCAAATCACAACACCTATCCGATGGATTGGGCGTTTTAATGGATGACATTATTGCTGGAATATTCTCTGGTTTCCTCGTCTTTGTTGCTTCGGTTCTCCTCGGCTAACCCACGATTCTTGAAGAGACAGGTAGTGCTGGTATCTGTGAAATTTGTTGCTTCAGTCCTCCTCGGCTAACCCGCGATTAACTCTCGGTTACAGCATACTTTAGTAAGTAACTCAATTCAGTTTATTTGAATGTTAGGATTGGTTTGCGAGCTGCAGCCACTTCATCAGCTCGAGAAATGTCCGAATCAAGAGGGGCATTCTTTACTGAGTCAATATCGTTCGAAATTTCATCAGCAATTTGGAGCATCACATCTATGAAGTTGTCTAACGCTTGTTTTGATTCTGTTTCTGTTGGCTCTACCATCAAACAATCGTGAATGGGCCAGTGCATTGTTGGAGGATGAATACCATAGTCAATCATCCTCTTTGCAATGTCTATAAGAGTTACGCCTTTATCTAATAATTCCTTTGGAACGGTAACAAATTCGTGAGCACAAAACTTTTTATTTTCTAAATCAAAATATGGCATCGAATAAGCCCCGCACAATTTAGCGGCAATGTAATTCGCATTTAGTACTGCTGTTTCTGAAACATTCTTAAGCCCATTTGGCCCACAAGCAGAGATATACGCCCAACAGCGAATAAGAACTCCAAACTGGCCTATAAAACTTCTTACCTTACCGATTGATTTTTCTCTATTTCTATCTAAGTAAAAACTCCCATCATCAGACATCATCACTTGTGGAACTGGTAAATACGGGGAAAGCTCTTCTGTCACCGCAATAGGACCACTACCTGGTCCACCACCACCATGTGGTGTACTAAATGTCTTATGAGTGTTGTAATGCATCGCATCAACACCAAAATCACCTGGGCGAGTCAATCCAAGAAGAGCGTTCATATTCGCGCCATCTAGATAGAGCTTTGCCCCAGCTTCATGAATAATATCAGCAATTTCTTCTATATTTGCATCAAACAACCCTGCAGTACTTGGGTTTGTAATCATAAAGGCAGCGATTTTATCTGAACCAATCGAGTTAATAACTTCTCTTAAATGTTCTATATCAGTTTGCCCTTCAACTGTTCTAACTTGTTGGACGGACGTTCCACACATAGTGCAAGATGCTGGGTTAGTTCCATGAGCAGTGTCGGCTGCTAATACAAAGGTTCTTTCCGGTTGACCATGATCTACAAAGTAAGCCCTAATTACCTTTAACGCTGTGAATTCACCTTGAGCCCCTGCTGCTGGCTGAAGAGACACTTCATACATTCCGGCAATCTCTTCAAGCATCGTTCGTGTTTCATAAAGTAGCCTTAGAGCGCCTTGAATAGTGTCTTCATCTTGAAGAGGATGCAAACAAGTAAATCCCGGTAACGAAGCGCCCCATTCGTTGATTCTTGGATTGTGCTTCATTGTGCATGAACCAAGAGGATAGAAATTTCCATCAACCGAAAAATTACGATCTGATAAATGTGTGTAATGAGCCATCACATCATGTTGGCCAAATGAAGGTAAGTTTTTGCAACCTCCAAGAAGTTCTTCTGGAACTTTTGTTTCTGGAACATCGAGAGGTGGCAAATCTACACCTACCGTCTCCTCAACATTTTTTTCAAAAATCAAAGGTTCAGTTGGCTTATCCGCTCTGGATGCTATCTTTGCAATTTGCGCAGTAGTCATTCGGATACCTCCTTGCAAAGTTCTACGAATGCATCCATTTCATGTTTTGATCTCTTTTCTGTTACTGCCACAATTAATTCATTTTCTATTGACAACCCCCTCATTCGTCTGCCCGAAGCAGCCACTCCAGCTAATACTCCACGTGATTTACAAAAGTCAACAACTTCAGTAACGTCACAAGGACATTTAACAGTAAATTCATTAAAGAACTCTCCGCCAAACTTTAACTCCCATCCATCGAGCTTTGTAAGTTCTCTCGCAAGGTAATGAGCTTTGTCCCAGCATTGCATTGCCATCTCATAAATGCCATCACTTCCAAGTGTTGTCATAAACATTGAAGCACGAAGTGCAATCAATCCCTGATTAGTACAAACATTGCTTGTTGCTTTCGCACCACGAATATGTTGTTCTCTTGTTTGTAAGGTTAAACAGAAAACTCTGCGACCATCTGAGTCAGTTGTCATGCCAACAAGCCGCCCAGGCATCTTCCTTGCATAACTTTCTTTAGCAGCGAGTAAACCAAGATAAGGTCCACCTAAATTAAGTGGGTTGCCAAGTGGTTGCCCCTCACCTGCTGCTATATCTGCACCACATTCTCCCGGAGTTTTCAGTAGACCACATGCAATGGGGTTAAACACAGCAATCGCTGCTGTCTTTGGAGTTTTGTGCACCTCTTCAAAACAACCAATCCAGTCTTCAATTTGTCCCCAAATATTTGGGCTTTGAATTAAAACTGCAGCTGTCTTTTCACTGCAAGCACTCTCGATGGTGCTGGGTGAAACTTTTCCATTTGTTGCTTCAAGATGAACTATATCAATCGATAAGTCGGAAAGAACTGTTTCTAATACTGCTAAGTATTCTGGATGCATAGTCGATGCTACAAGAACTTCTTTTCGTTTTGTTGTATTCGTTGCAAGCAAAGCCGCTTCAGCAACAGCTGTTGCTCCATCGTACAAACTTGCGTTTGCTATATCTAAACCAGTTAACCGAGAGATTTGGGTTTGAAATTCAAAAAATGCCTGAAGAGAACCTTGAGACGCTTCAGCTTGATACGGTGTGTATGAAGTCAAAAACTCACCTCTGCTAACAAGTTGGTCTATTAGAACGGGATAAAAATGGTCATAAGCGCCACAACCCATGAAACAAGACATGTTATGAGCGCCACGGTTGTGTGCAGCCATCTCTTCCAGATTTCTTTGGAGTTCAAGTTCACTCTGAGCAGGCATTAAATCAAGACCTTCATGGCATCTAATTGAGTCAGGAATTACTCCAAATAACTCGGATATTTCATCGATACCGATTGCACTGAGCATTTGTTGTCTTTGGGTATTATTTAATTGCGTGTAATCCATTATTAATCTCGTCAACTGAGTAGTATCAGTATAAACTCTTAGCCATGATATTTCCCATAATTACAACTGCTGTTATCACTTTCTCTTTTGCTGGAGCACCTAATGGTTTAGTCAAAGAAGGTCCAAATTCAATCAGATCGTTTAACCCAGAAAGTACTAGTAGCGATGATTTCATAGAAACCTATTTCAATAAGGCAGGTCCTCTTGCTGTCGAGTTCTATGAGCACTTAACTCTACTTTCAAACCCTTGGCTTGAAGGTAGAAAGCCCGGATCTGCTGGTAGTAAAATTGCAGCCGACTATATCATTTGGAATCTTAAGAAGTCCGGTCTTGATCCAGCGTTTGATGAGGGTAATTCTTGGATTCAACCATTTGATTTCCAAATCAAACGGTTAGCACCAACTTTAGTTGACTCTTTTGTTGCGGTTGATGACATGGCTCTTGTGCTAGATCGTGACTATGTTGTTCTAGGCAATAGTGGAAGCGGAGAGGTATCCGCTCCAATAACTTATGTTGGATACGCAATTGAAGATGGCGAAGACGGTTACTCAAGTTTTGAAGATGACTGCGACCTATCTGGTCAGATTGCTTTAATGCTCAGGTATGAGCCACTCGATGAAAATGGTGCAAGTCAGTGGTCAGGGAGACGTTTTAGTCCGAAATCCAGCATTCGAGACAAAATGCGGTCTGTAATTGACAGAGGAGCAGATGGAGTAATTCTTGTCAACCCACCAAATTGTAGAGATGGCAGACGTGGTCTTGAGTCAGTTCGAACTAGTAGTTTTGGTTCTACTGAAGTACCTGTCGTTCAGTTTACTGAAGATGCTGCAAATTTAGCACTCTATGACACTGACATAGCTACTTTGCAAAAACTAGCAGATGCTGGAAAAATCACAACTGTTGAGTTTAGTATAAAAACTACTTTAAAGACAGAAGTTGAATCAAATGCAATAATAGCGAAGAATATAGGTGGCGTTCTTAAAGGCAAAGGAGAGCTTGAAAGTGAATGGGTTGTAATAGGTGGTCATTACGACCATCTTGGCTATGGATACACCGGAACTTCCTATCCCGGCGAACTTCACCATGGAGCTGATGACAATAGTTCAGGCACTTCCGTCATCATGATACTAGCAAGAATGCTTTCTGAATATTACGAGATAACCGAAGATGATTCTCTACGTTCAGTTCTTTTTATCTTCTTCGATGCAGAAGAAGCAGGTCTTCATGGATCTGCTCATTTTGTTGATAACCCGATTATGAGTTTAGACAATATAAACGCCATGATTAACTTAGACATGGTCGGCAACTTAAGTAACAACAACATCTCACTATCGGGCACTGGAACTGCAGAAGAATTCTCTACTCTAATCCCTGAAAAAGTAGAAACTTCACAATTAACCGCAAGTCTAACTCCTGGAGGAACAGGGCCATCGGATCACACTAATTTTTACAAAAAAGACATACCTGTTTTATTCTTTTTTACTGGCTTAACAGAAGAATATCACACTCCTCAAGATCAAGCATTCACAACAAATCCCGCTGGAGGCGCGTTGATTTCAGAACTTGTAAATGCTTTTGCTCTTTCTTTTGTTGATGACCATAAACTAACATTTGCAACGAATACTAAAGGCGGATCTTCAAGACCTGCAAGAACTCCTTCAAAAGTTCGCCTTGGCATTCACCCCTCCTATTCCGAAATATTAGAAACAGGAATTCTGATAACTAGTGTTAGTGAAGGAACAAGTGCGGAAGATGCTGGCTTACTTGCTAATGATATCCTTCTCGCATGGAATGACACTGAAATTACTGGTGGAAAAAAACTTATGGAACTTCTGAAGCAAGCTGAACCCGGAGACGAAGTTGACTTCACAGTGCAACGCGGTGGTGAAAATATTATTTTGAAAGTTACACTGAAAGCGCCATAAAAAACAACTGAAATATTTGGACATTCATTCAATTGCACTGCTCTGTAGTGCAATCCATGAGTGTCCCCTTTGCGTGAGGCAGAAGCTCTAGCAAAAAAAAGCCACCCCCTCTTCCGTTAGGAAGAGGGGGTGTTAGTGATTGCTGTGAACTATAAGCCGGATTCTGTCTAGGACGGCCATTCATCTATGTTCACTGTTACCAGTAAACTTTTGCACGCGACCCGTTCTCATTCCTCGGAGAAGGACATTCACCTGAGTGAATCGAGAACTGCTTGCGCTTGCACGCGGTGGGGTTTACCTTGCCCTGCTTGTCACCAAGCAAGCGGTGCGCTCTTACCACACCTTTTCACCCTTGCCTGTGAATACCGAAGTATTCCATCGGCGGTTTACTCTCTGTGGCACTAATCCCTAACCTGCAATCAAAGGTCGGTGGATGTTATCCACCACCGTTTCCTGTCGTGTCCGGACTTTCCTCGGATTCCTCACGAATAGAAATCCACGACCGCCTGTCCACACACGTATTGTACGTCAGGTGTAAACTATTTGTATGGCTCAAAGGAAAACTAAATTAGTTGCATGGATTGCTCCAGAACAGGCAGACCTAATTAAAAAGGTTACTAGAGCAGCAAACTTGAAACTTACTGCTATAGGCACAAGCAATAAAAGTAACATTCCGGAACTAGGAGAATCCTTAAAAGTCGAAACGTGTGACGATATTCGTTCTCTTGCTACAAACTACGACGATGCAATACTCTTGATTACAGAACCTCAATCGTATGATGTTTCTCTCTGTGAGCTTCTTAGGAACAGAACAAAGCAAACAGTTACCACTACTCCACTTTCTGGGTCTATGGACGAATTAGTTGATGAGGCAGGGAAAAAACCTGCTGCAAAATTTGTCCCACTGATGAGAAGGAGTGAGGGATTTGGTGAGGCATCCGATGATATAGAACAGTTTGGTCTTGCAATATCAGCACACTGCACTATGACTTGTTCTTCTGTTGAAGGAACTCTTTGGTCTCGACTATTCGATGCGATGGATTTTATTAATGGGTTATTTGGAACACCTGAAATTGTTCAAGCGTTTTTGCACAGCAACAGAGTGCCAGATGAGCCAAGCGATTTGCGCGGTCACATGAGCGTTAATTTACAATTTTCAGGACAACGTATTGCTACGATATTATTAAGTGACCAAGCAACTTGGAAGAGAGAAACACTTATGATTGGAGATAACCACTCCATCGTTATCGGAGATAGTGACACAAACCCAGCCCAACTTATCTCTGATGGTATCCTCTCTACAGAATCAACATCAGCTGATGCACCAAGAGTACTTGCACTTTGTGAAGCCGCTCGCTTGAGTTGTTTGACTGGTTCAACCGAACAACCAAACCGAGTTCTAGAAATGTTCTAATTAAATTGCGATGGATACATTTTATTATTTAATTCATAGAGAGATCGCTTGGTGCAGTGGAACCACAACGTCGGGCACAACACGATGTTCTGCGATATGTTCAATATGACCTGCCAAACGAGAAAACGTCTCTGTTAATTCAGATACTTCCTGAATTGGTCCATTCTTACGAACAGTAAGAAAAACACTGATCGGCTCATCTTGAAATATACCTGTTGCGGTCTCAACTGCTGAAGTTCTCGTTTTTACTTCAACAAACGCTTGTAAATCACAAGCTTCGTTCAAAGCAAAACCCACTCTTGGCTGAACATCGAGTAGCGGCTCCATTGTTTCATCTGCTAATGACGCCAATGGAGTATTAGAAAGCAAAGATTGCATAACTACGTTATTCCTGTTCTCTCTTGCAGACATATCAAAACCGTAGATAAGTTCAATAAACTCGATATGTAAAGGTGTTACTGAAAGATAATATGGAGCGAGTTCTAAAATCAACTTATGAAGGTAATAAGCATTGTCAATGTGGTTTGGATTAACGAAGCCGGAATTGATAGATCGAGGACGGAGTCCTATCCACTGATATCTACCTTCAATTTCCGATGACTCTAGTGCTATCTCTTGATCAAACGGTCGAATTCGATCAAACTCAGGAATTTCTCTGCGAATTCGCTCAAACAATTCTGTTGATGATTCTTGAAGTTTTGGCAAATCCAAACTTAATGAAATTTTCTGATTGACATAAAAGTCACTACACAATGTCTGGAAGGTATTCATCGCTCACCATCATACCAGAGTACTCGTTCTTTTCATTGTCTGTAATTTGAAGTAAGTTAATGATCGCCAAAGCCACTCAAATGGTCCAAATCTAAACCATTTTAACCAAATCATACTACTTATAATTTGAAATACCCATATCACAACAACGATATAAAGCAACTCCACTCGTTCAAATTGATTAAACCATCCAAAACCATGTCCATAAAACAAGGTAGTGCAAATAATTGTCTGTCCAAGATAGTTGGTTAATGCCATCTGTCCCGTCGCAGCGAGCGCTTTTCTCGCAAAAGTGAACAAGCCAAGTTTACAGATCAGCATAACAAAGCAAATCCAAACGAATGCAACTAAGACGCCACCGACAAGGTTCCAATTGCTATCAAGAAAACGCGACAGTGCTGGATCCCAGCCATGCTGCTGTTTGTACCAGACCCCTATTGCAATAAGTGGAAAACCAATTAGAGCAGAAACAAACGCCGTCACAATGTAAAAACGAGGTGTCCTTGAAGCTGACAGTATTTGCCATTTATAAGCAGCCATCCCAACCATCATGAGACCAGCGCAGTGCCATAAAAGGTAAAAAGGGAAGATGATGAATTGCAACACTAACGCAGAGGAAACTCGGTGAGGCATCTGGTCAAGCCATGTTCCTGTATAGGCGGCAATTTCGTATTGCGCTTCTGGTGAAGTAACAAGAGTAGATTGTTGCATGCGAGCCACCTCTTCTTCTGGCCAGAACTGCATTGTCCAATATATAAGCAACACAAAACCAATCGGGACTGCAAACATCATGACAAATCCGACAAGAAACAGTGTCGTCGGTTTCCAGTTACGCATGAGCGCAATAATCATTCCACAAATTGCATACGTTACCAAAATGTCTCCAAACCATAATAGGTACGCATGCAATATCCCAATCACAAGTAACCAGCCCATCCTACTCGTTTGCAACTTCCAAGGAGAGTGCCCTTTTGCTTTCGCTCGTTCCATAAAAATGCAAACACCTGCACCAAAAAGAATAGAAAAAATAGACATGAACTTCGTGTCTGCAGCGTAATGCAATATAAGCCACGTCCACCAATCAGGGCCCGACATATCACCATACACCGTTGGAAGTTCGTAAGCAGTAGATACCATCGAAAATGAAACAATGTTCATAAGCAGAATACCCAGAACAGCAACACCTCGAAGCACATCGAGTGAAACGATTCGTTCTTTACTTGTTATTGGTTGTGAGAGTTTAATATCCAATGGAGTACTTCCTCTGTATCCGACAAGTCCTCAAGGAGAAGATCGGGCTCAGACGCGTGCAGTGTAGCGTGGTCTTGAGATCCAGTGCAAACTGCAATAACCTTGCATCCAGCTTGCTGCCCACTTGCTACATCATGAACCGTATCGCCAAGTAACACAACTGCACAGTTGCCATCATGCTGTTTTATAGCAACTGGTGGTAAGTCGTTTCGCACTAAGCCATCAGTGCCCCAAGCATTTGTAGTAAATAGGGTTGCGTCAAACCCAGCCGCTTTAATTTTCATGAGACCTGTTTCTTCATAGTTACCAGTAACTAATCCGAGAGTAACCAAATCCATCTTGGCTAACATGTCTACAAGGTTTTGCACTCCCGGTAAAATTGTTACTTCTATGGACGCGATATTCTTTTCAAGTACTTTTGTGTAACGCTTACGAAAGTCACGATGCAATGCGTCTGTATTTTCTATTCCATACTTTATACAAACGTCATCCCAAATCAAAGGATCAAGACGACCACCTATTGGAATGCCTTCAAGAGAAACAGGCAATCCAAACATCGCTTCGCAGGTTTCTTCAATTGACCGAACACCTACACCTTCTGAAGAAAGCATAGTTCCATCAATATCAAATAGAACTAACATTAAGCACAGGTTGCAGCAACTGCTAATGCAACTTTAGATGCTGCATCTTCAAGATTAGTTGCTGTTAGCATAGTTGGCAATTCTGATTGAGCAGCAGTAAGTATGCTCCTAGCGGCTTCAACATTTGTTCCTTCAAGTCGAACCACAAGTGGGACAGTAAAGCCAACTTCCTTTGCAGCGGTAACTATTGCCTCTGCAATTACATCGCACTGCATTATTCCACCAAATATGTTAACAAGAACACCTTCTACTTTTTCATCTGAAAGTATAATCTTGAATGCTTCGGTTACAGTTTCTAGAGTTGCTGTTCCACCTACATCCAAGAAGTTAGCAGGACTTCCGCCATGTAACTTAATAATGTCCATTGTCGCCATAGCAAGTCCAGCGCCGTTTACAAGACATCCAATATTTCCATCTAATGCGATAAAATTAAGACCATGTTCTGCAGCACGTAACTCGGATGCATTTTCCTCGGTAGGGTCAAACATTTCTTGTAAGTTCTTATGACGGAACAGTGCATTGTCATCAAAGTTAAATTTCGCGTCAATTGCAATAACTTGCCCATCTGGAAACTCCTCAGATGCTGGAGTAACAATCAAGGGGTTTATCTCTGCTAGAGAAGCATCCGTTTCTTCTACCAACTTTGAAAGTTTCATGATGATGTTAGCTGCTTGTGGAATTTGAGAAGCAGTAAAACCAAGTGAGATAGCCATAGAAGTCGCTTGTTCGTCTTGCATACCATTAAGCGGATCTATTATTGTTGTCTTTATAGCTTCAGGATTTTCATGTGCAACTGTTTCAATTTCAACACCACCCTCACTTGATGCAATAAGAGCGTTTGCTCCACTTGCACGATCAGTTGTGATTGCCAAGTAATATTCTTTGTCGATATCCACACCGTCAGCAACTAGAACTTTAGTTACATCAAGACCGTCTGGTCCTGTTTGAACCGAAACCATCTTAGTTCCAAGCATAAATATCGCCGCTTCATCGACCTCTGACTGAGTTTTACAAAGTTTAACAAAACCCGCCTTGCCACGACCACCTGCATGAACCTGTGCTTTAACTACAAGGAGCGTTGCACCCGCATCAAAAAGTGACTTCGCTGCATCGTTTGCTGCGTCGACAGTTGTTACCATCGTGCCAGAGGGAACTGGAATTCCCGCTTCTGCGAGAAGTTGTCGTGCTTGGTATTCGTGAATTTTCATAGAATTCACTATTATATAGCAACCAAAGGAGACTTGTTATGTCAGAAACACCTTCATCTATGGTTCCACTTGGAACATCCATTCCAACATTTACACTTCCGGATGCCACTGGGAAAATGTGGGAAGTTTCTCAGAATATGTCTGGAACTCTGGTTGTGTTCATGTGCAATCATTGCCCTTATGTAATCCATGTTGCTCAAACACTTGCATCGCTACATGATATTTGCAAAAAAAATGGAATTGAAATGGTTGGGATTAACTCTAACGATATACAGACGTATCCAGAGGACTCACCAGAAAACATGGTTCTTGCGGCAAAAGAACATGGCTGGGAATTCCCATATCTATTTGATGAATCGCAAGAGGTTGCCAAGAAGTTCAATGCAACCTGCACTCCTGATGCTTTTTTATTCGATTCTAGTGGAATGTTAATTTATCGAGGAGAACTTGATGAAACTAGGCCTAATTGCGGCATCTCAGATGGTATAAGCATACACTTGGCTATATTAAGTATGCTAAATGGAAAGCCACTTACGTCGCCTCAAAACCCTGCAGTAGGGTGCAATATTAAATGGAAATAAAAAAATATAAGAAATTTGGCATGAAATTGGGCGACATCTTAAAAAATGGCGCATACTATTTTGTATAACAACTTTGGACTCCCGGAAGGGACGATTCCTACACCATTGCCCAAGAAGGGCAACTAAGGGTCATAGATTACCCGCTTTACGGGGACATACGAGAGGAATCGTCCCTACCCTTTTCTGTACAGTTTTCCTCATAAACATAACAATCCTCATATAATTCAGAAATATTGAAACATAATTGATTTTTTTAGCGTTATATTGGTAACCGGTTTCACAAATAGTCGAGAACATCATAGTAGGAGGTTCACCATGAACAAAACATTAATCGGAATTACAATCACAGCCATAGTAACTACCACAATGATTGGTTGCTCAAAGACAGAAGAAGGCGCAACTTGGGGTGCTGGTATTGGGGCTCTTGCAGGGCAAGCAATTGGTGGCGACACCGAAGGTACGTTAATTGGCGCAGGAATTGGAGCTCTTGTTGGCGGCGCAGTCGGAAACAGTCAAGAGCAAGAAGCTCAACGACAACAACAAGAAAACGGCACCACTATTCGCAGAACTACTATTCACGAAACTCTAGATGCTGATGGCAATGTGATTAAAACAGGAACAACTACAACAACATCAAGCCAAACAGCTGATGGCTATACTGGTCTAGAAGATTAACAAATCATTCCATGAAATTCCTCGTCTTTACATCTGCTCTAATTGCAAGCTTCCCTTTTGGATGTGAAAGTACTCAAAAAAGTACCGGAAGAACTCCAGCAATGGAGGCCATAGTAAATGGATCATTCGCAACTGATGAAGCAATGCAAGAGGAACGAATTGAACAGGGTAATTACATAAACGAACAAGAACAACGGTACGAACAATAAATTAATAGCAACTAAAAGGAAACAAATGAAAAAACTAATAACAACTCTTACTGTCGCTGCTCTCGTAACTATCTCACTTACTGGTTGCACTAAAACCGAAGAAGGCGCTGGTATTGGTGCAGCAGTTGGCGCTCTCGCTGGTCAAGCCATTGGCGGTGACACAGGCGCTACCCTAATTGGTGCTGGTGCTGGTGCTATTCTTGGTGGAGCAATTGGAAACTCACAAGAGTAATTATCATTAAAAATAAACAAGGATACCCCGCTATCAAAGGCGGGGTTTTTTGTTGATACAGAAACTGCCGCGCATGTTGATTCTGGCTGGTTACTACATCTAGCAGTCACTGTCAGAGTTGTGCTTGTGAGTTAGTGTGCACAGCACACTAACGGCTCTTATTCAGGTGCTGACGTAGTCAGCACCTGAATAAGAGCCACCCACGGGAGTCGAACCCGTGACCTAAGCTTTACGAAAGCTTCGCTCTACCAACTGAGCTAGGGCGGCGAATAAATAATGAGTTATGGCAAAAACATCATTACAGATGTATTTGGATTATTCAACGCCCCATTTAATCGTGCTGCTGCATCTGCCAAGAAACCAGTAGTATTCTCAGCCAAATCAACCACCAATTCCACTTGCCAATCTTGCGAAAGGTTGCCCCACCGTCTAACAGATCCTGCTGACTCATCAAGGAACATAATCTGTTGCTCAGTATTCCCCTCATCTAAAGCAGCATCAATCAAAGCACGTTGAGCTAACGGATTATCAATCATTGCAAGTGTTTGGGCAATAACTTTTTGTGAATCAACATCCGAAAAATCCAATGCGTCAATCAAAGTTCCAGTTGCATCGTCAACTTGAAGAACTGTATCGGCAAGTGCAATATCTCTAAGAACAGCGAGGGAACGATTTGAGAAATCAACCTCCTCATCGATACTTAACCTTCCTCCAGAAGCTGTTGCAAGTAAGTCCTCGATTACACCTAGCTTAGCATTCTCAGAGATATCAATATCTGATGTATCAACCATATCGTTGACCCCAAACTCATTAGAAAGGATTTGGGCTTCGGCTCCTGAAGCAAGAATTAGAATTGGAGTAACCGTCGTTTCAGGGAATGATAAAAGATTAGAAGATACAACCTTACCATGATCTGCTGTTCTCGCAATCACAACAGCTAAATCAATTCCTGGAACAACACCTGTTGCATCAATTGCACTTTCAGCATTAGTCCCTTCTCCTACAACTTTCCAACCGTTCTTCTCCATGAAAGTAGTAATCTCTCTACGTGCTTCAGCTTCCTCTCCAATTACGATAGCAAACATATCACCACTAGTTCGTACAGCAGACGCTAGAAGAGGAACCACTCGATAACTACCTGTAAAATTATCTGTTGGTAAAGTAGATGCAAGAGTTAGAGCAGCTTCGTACTGTACTCCTCTGTCTGGATAATACATTGCTGCAACTAACGGCTGGTCCACTCCACTCAAAAGTGAGTCGGCTCCAGCGGTTCGTGACAACGCTGTGATAGCATCAAGGGCAAGAGGAGTATCGAGATCTGAAAGTGCATTTGCTAAGATAAGTTGCCCAATTTCTGGACCAAACACAGTTGCGTAAAACTCTGGGCTGTAAGCCAAGTTTCCGTAGACCAAATCATCACGACCTGCCAACTCTCGATTGCGCCTAAGATTTGCCCCAACAAATACGCTCATTGCACCAGTGTTGTCTGGATCTGATCCAAGTGCTTCTGATGCAAAATACATTGCCATCACATCGTCAAAGACATCTTCACTCACATCAATTGCTACGAGTTGTGCTACTGGATCCCAAGTCCAAAAGATATTCATACCAGAAACCGATTGTGGCATAACTGATTCTTTGCCATCATAAAATTGCATCGCAGCAACGGTTTGCAATGATGAAAGGTTTGAGTTTTCTGGAACTCCAATTCTCTCTAATGCCTTTGCAGCAGCATTACGAACTCCAATGGATTCTTGGTTATCGCTTGCTACTGACAGTAGAGATGGTGCTGCATGAGTATATCCAATTTCCCCAAGAACCCTTGCAACTAAAATCTGTGAATCATCTTCAAGGTTAGGGAGTGCAACCGAAAGTGGAAGGACTGCGTCACGACCAATCTTAGTTAACATATCTTGCACGTTTCTTCTAGTACGTGCATTGTCTGATGTATTCAATTCTCTCAATAATGGTGGTACTGAGTACTCGCCTGCTTCTTTAAGACGATCTTTAGCAAGTATGCGTTGTCTTGTTGTTCCGTTTAACAAGTCAATAGACTCGTTCAGACGTTCCGCATTTCGTATTACACTTGTGCGACCTAATTCAAACTTTTCCTCTAACTTCGCCACTAGTGGCTCAAGTTCCTCAATAAACATTGCCCAACCAATTGCGCGGTCAAACCGGTTGTACCGTTCCTTAGTTTCAATGACCAAGAGGTAGAAATCTTCATCTGAGATCTGATCTCTTAGAAGCGTAAGTGCATACCCCTCAGCAAACTCCACGTTTGCAATGAGTGAATAGTGGATGAAATCATCAAGTGCTTGCTCAGTATCCGTATCCTGTGCAAATGTTGAGGTCTGAAGCACAAAGAATGTAAGGGCGAATAGTGCGACGATAATACGATTATTGAAGTTGAACATCAAGTTGCTCCGTTTTGGTAGCCAGCAACGACCAAAATAGTCGTCTTTAGAAATGTGAGAGTATCTTACCGCATTTTGGATGTCAACAAAGTATCTTAGAAAAGCATATACTCCCAATAAGTCAGGGTGTTTTGCAGTCGTACTGCACGATTGGCACATATTTGCCAATAGGGAAGGTGGTGAAAATCCACCGCGGACGCGCCGCCGTAACGAGAATGCCTACTTTTGGGCACTCATTACCACTTAGCCACTGTGAGTTATACTCATGGGAAGGCAGGTAACGAAGTTCTCCAAGCCGGAAAACCTCCCCTACTTTCAGTGTTGCCTGCGCGAATCAGGTCACGACGCTGTGCCAAAAGGCATTCTCGTGACTTCGCAAAGGTCTAGAGTGGAGATCGCGCATGTCGCCATTACCAATTATCGTTTTGTCGCTAATTTCAAACCCTTGGGCTGATTCAGTCATTACTTATGACGAAGGAGTTGGTGGATCACCTGGATACAACATTCCAGAAGTTTCTCTAGGTGAGCCAAGTAGGTTTACAGGAGAAGACATCTGGCCGGGTGTAGTAAGCCCATTTAACCCACCCTGGCTCGCAGATGAAATCGTCTCAATAGGCGCAGGTGGCACACTTACAGTTTCATTTGATGAGCCAGTTGTAGATGACCAAGCAAATCCATGGGGAGTTGATTTAATTATTTTTGGTAACACCGGTCTTGTAGATAATTCATATCCAGAAGGAGTCGTCGGAGGTGTGTTTAGTGACGATGGGGGGTTGATAGAAGTTTCTCAAAATGGCAATCAATGGTTCGCGGTAACTTCAAAACTTGCAGATGGTCTTTGGCCTACTTGTGGTTTTGTAGATAGTAATCCTTACGATTCCGTTGAAGGAAACGTTCCATCGAATTTTACTTTGCCTATGGACCCTCGACTTACATTAGAAAACGTGATGGGACTAACGCACGCAGAACTCCTAACTCTTTACCAAACTTCAGGAGGAGGGGTTCCTGTTGATATTTCAGAGACAGGTCTTACCGAAATTTCATACGTAAAAATAACTATAAATGAGAATTCAAAATTAACTCCAGAAATTGACGGTTTTGCAGATGTAACCCCACAGATTCAAGGCGATGTTGACATGAATGGTGTTGTAGATGTTAACGATTTGCTTACAGTAATTGCAAACTTTGGACCTTTACCAGTTGGTGGTCCTCTTGCGGACTTCAATCGAGACTTGATTGTTGACGTTTCTGATTTATTAGTTGTTATTGGAAACTGGTCTTGAAAAAAGCGTTTTCATTAATTGAGTTATTAGTAGTAATCGCAATTGTTGGAATCATTGCTTCGCTATTGATTTCAATGATTAGCGGTGGTTACACACTTTCTAAAACTACTCTCTGTAAAAACAATCAAAGACAACTCGTTTTTGCTGCAACAAGTTATAGAAACGACAATGGAAAACATCCACCAGCGGTCGTGTCGATGAGTGTGCACTGGGATAACGAATCAATTCTATGGCAATATTTAGATAAAGTTGAAGAGAAACTGATTTGCTCAGAACACTTTGACGAGTCATATTCAACAACTGGATATAACTACAACGCAATGCTCGGAGACGAATATCAAATAGGAAGTGGAATAACTATCGAAGGCATTTCGGTTTCTAATTGCTCTCACCCAGCAAACTGTGCGATGTTTGGAGATGGACACAATAATAAGTTTATGCGAGCAACACTTAGCAATATTTCAATTCGATGTGGTGGAAGGCAATCATTTAGGCATAGCGGGGCAACTGTTATTGGCTGGCTCGATGGACATGTTAGTGTGCAACCAACGATGTATAACAATGGATGCGATGTAGTACCAAACGTCGGCTTCCTAAGCGAAGACAACAACGCGTACGACCCCAGAATGTTGAACTTGGACTAAGTCCATTATCTAGTACGACATCTAATAACCCACTCTTGCCACCATTCTAGCACCTACTGACGTATATGCGGACAATCATATTGATGTCAATGATATTCTTGAAGTCGTTTCTGCAAAGGGGCAATTGTTGTAAAGACATTAATCAAGATTGGCTAGTTAAAGTGACTGATTTGCTATAGGTTCTCGCTGGTTTGGATTGATTATTGCCAAGGCCATGCAAGGTAAGCTACTTGCGAACCGGATTGAATGACAGTGTTCGAGGATGGTAGTTGCACGAGACCCTGTGTTGTAGAAGTGTGTGACAGATCCCCAGAACCCTGCCAAGATGGAACTGCAACTCTGCCGTCTACAAATTTGCAAGGACGAAATGCATGTCTATGCGGATTTGGCTTGACTTCAGTTGTAAGAAGAACTTCCTGCCAAGGTAAATCTGGCGTTATTCCTTGCAAAGCACGAACTATTGGCCAACCAAAAATAGTACAACATGCAAGTGCAGATACGGGATTTCCAGGCAATCCAAGAATAACAGCGTTCTCATGCTTGCCAACAATTACTGGTTTTCCTGGCTGTATTTTTGCGCCTTTAACTACTAATTCAACTCCAGCATTTAAGAATGCGTCTGGGAAAAAATCACGTTTACCGGCACTTATTCCACCTACTGTCACAACCAAGTCAACCTTATCGTTAAGCACATTAATTAATGCTTCATTTGTCGCATCAGTAGAATCAGGTACATGTATTGTTTCAACAACCTCACATCCCATAGAAGTAAGTGCTGCTGAAATCATTGGACTATTTCCATTGCGGATTTGATAAGGTAATGGTTGGGTGTCAATTGGAACAACCTCATCACCACTTGAAATTACAACTACTCTTGGTTTTGATAACACTTCAACTTCATGCACGCCAACGCTTGCGGCAATACCTATATGTTGCGGGGCAAGAGTAGTGTGTTTTGCTATAAGCACATCCCCTACTTTTGCATCAGAACCGCGAGGGTGAATCGATTTTCCTTTTTTGATGTCGCTACAGTGAAACGTCACTTGTAACGAACCGTTATCTGTTAACTCATGTTGAACAACCGTATCAAAACAATCTGGGACAGGAGCTCCTGTTGCGATTGTTATACAAGTATTACTTTCTACAGTTGAGTCGAAGTTTGTTCCAGCAGGTACATTCCCTGAAACCTTCATAGTTCCACCCTTTTTAACTTCAGATGCTACAACAGCATACCCATCCATTTGACTTCGGTTGTATGGTGGCAAGTCACGATCAGCAACAATGTCTTTTGCTAAAAATCTGCCGAATGACAATTCTAATAGCACTTTCTCAACTTCACTTATTTTTTGAGCAATTGAAAGAGCTGAATCAAGTGCTTGGTTATATGAAGGTAAACTCATTATCCTCCACTCACAGGAGGTAACAACGCCAATGTACAGCCATCTGTTAAAAGTGTTTCTGTAGAACAGATTTTTTGGTCAATTGCAAAAGCGCAAATGCCTCTTAGATCTGAGAGTCCTGAATGTTTCGATTCAAGCAATTCAAACGCTTCTCCTACACTTATATTCACTGGCGCAATTAATTCGATTTCACGACTACCAATTGCATCTGCTGCTGCAGCAAAAAAAAGAACTTTACATTTCATTTCACCTTCTGCCAAAACGTTGCTCCAACTCTTCTATTGACAAACGAAGAGTAGTTGGTCTGCCATGAGGGCAACTACTCCCTCTTTCGATTTCTTTTCTTTTCTTTAATAAATCAGCAAGTTCAGTTGAGTTCAAATAATCTCCAGCTTTAATTGCTGCTTTACACGACATCATATCAAGGACTTCTGAAAGTGCCTCTTCCTCACTACTTGGGAAATCACAACTTCCTAGTTTATCAAGCAATTCCCTAATAAACTTTGAACCATCCACACTTCTTGACACAAGTAAGGTTGGAAGAGCGTAGACAGTGATTGACGCTGGACCAGAAGCGGAAACGTCAATTCCTAATTTTTCAAATAAGCGAGAATGTGTTTCTAATGATTCGATTTGTCCGCTATCTGCTTCTATGGAGTCAGGAACTAAAAGTCGCTGGGACTCCAAATTACCTGTTGCTAACCGTTTTGAAAATTCCTCAAACATGATGCGCTCATGTAATGCATGCTGATCAATAATCAAGATTCCTTGCTCATCTTGAGTCACAAGGAAACATTTTTGCACTTGCATTACCGCGTCCTTACCCATAATTGTTGGAAGAGGATTCGGGTGAGTTGGCAATTCAATTCCTGCAACCGCGTTTCTTGCTTGCTCGATAGAAAATGTATTTTGACTACCAGGTCCAAACTCAACTTGTCTTGAGCTAGATGAAAAATTACTCGATTGTGAGGAAGGAATGTATGCAGGAACGATATCTTCTGTTTTAAGTGCAGTAGTGACTGCTCTGTTTACAAGTCGCCATATTACTTCGCGGTTTCTAAACCTAACCTCACGCTTCTGTGGATGTACGTTTACATCAACAAGAGATGGTTCCATTTCGAAGAAAAGTGCTGCAGTTGGCCAGCGCTTTGGTTCAATCAATCCACGAAAACCCTCTTTTAAGGCATGAGTTATTGAACTATCCGTTATCGACCTTCCGTTTACATGAATGCGTATGTGCCTAGATGTTGGTCGAGCAACAGAGGGCTTACCTATTAAGCCCCATAGTGCTATTCCTTCAACAGTTGAATCTATTTCTATTAATTCCCCATCGAGTTCGACACCTAAAATACTGAGGATTCTTTCTTTTGCACTTACCTCCGGATAATCAATAATTGTTTTACTATCACTCTTAAGAATAAAAGAAACATCATGATGTGATGCAGCTAATCTCTGAATAACCTCTCGTACTCTTGTTGTTTCAGCGCCATCTGATTTTAAAAACTTCCTTCGTGCTGGAGTATTAAAAAACAATCTCTTAACTTCTACAGTAGTCCCGACTGAAGCAGCAATTGGTTTTGATTGTGACATTTTTCCACCATCAACTTCAATTTGCACACCAGCCTCATCTTCTTCTCTTCTACTTGACAAAGACAGATGGCTAATAGAACCGATGGAAGCAAGTGCTTCACCTCGAAAGCCTAGAGATGCAATTGAAGCGAGATCTTCCTCTTCTACAATTTTACTTGTTGCGTGAGGAGTCACCGCAAGATCAATCTCATCTGGAGAAATACCACATCCATTATCATTAATACGAATTAGCTCTTTTCCACCATGCTTGAGTTGAATTTCAACACGGGTACATCCTGCGTCAATTGAATTCTCAACCAATTCCTTAACAATACTTGATGGTCTATCCACTACTTCACCCGCAGCGATTTGGTTAATTAATACAGTTGGTAACTTTCTAATAGTCATGATGTCTCTCGCGAAGTTGTCCATGATCTTTTCATTACTATAGGCAGCCGGCGTCCTCTGCCAAATGCCCGTGGTGATGTTTTAAGTATTACCGCTGCTTGATCTCGTTTAAATTGTGATATATCTACCATTTTTATAATTTTAGAAATAAACTCACGCTTCACATTTAATTTCTCTTCAATGTCATCAATACCTAAATCCAAATCAACTAGAAGTCGCAAAACCTCGTCGAGTTCATCGTATTCAGGTAAAGAATCCTGATCTAACTGATTGGGTCTCAACTCTGCAGATGGTGGCTTTGTAATTGTTGATTGCGGGATTGGAGGTAGCTCAAATCCACATTCGTTATAGTTTTTGTTAATCCAGTTTGACAACGACCAAACATCTGTTTTGTAAATATCGCCAATGACTGAAATAGCACCGTCCATATCTCCGTAAAGAGTTGTGTATCCAACAGCGAGTTCTGATTTGTTTCCTGTTGCCAACAATAGAGAGGAACTCTGATTTGATAGAGCCATTAATAAAAGCCCACGAATACGCGCTTGAGCATTTTCACCTGCGATTCCGCTTATATCTAAATTATCATCTTCGAGTGTTCGTTCAAATCCAGAATGCATGTACCCAATAGGGAGAGTCATAGTCATAATCCCAAGTTTAACTGCAAGTTGCTCAGCGTCTTCGATTGAGCCAAGAGATGAGTATCTTGATGGCATTAAAACTCCAGTTACGTTTTGTGCTCCCAGGGCTGCCACTGCAATAGTTGCAGTTAGTGCAGAGTCAATTCCTCCAGATAATCCTAGAATCGCCTTTTGGTGACCTGTTTTTATGAAGTAATCTTTTGTGCCAAGAACTAGTGCTCTGTACCTCTCTTGGTCATCAGACGTTGTTGCAATATCGGATGCGCCAGAACTTATGTCTACTGTAGTTGCGCCTGTTTCAAAAACAGGAAGTTGCCCTAGCAACCCTTTCGGTGAACATATAAACGAACCACCATCAAAAATTAGATCATCATTACCACCTACTTGATTACATACTACTGCAGTAATTTTTTTCTCAGAAGCAAGTTCCATTGCATATTGCAAATGCGTATCTCTTTTTCCTGTTACAAAAGGAGATGCACTTGGTGAAATTAATATTGTGCAACCTGCTTCTAAAAGTTCGTTAACTGGGTTAATGTCATAAGTAGGTGCTGAACTAGCATCGAAGCCACGCCAAAAATCCTCGCAGATTGCTACGCCTATCTTTTCTCCACATAATTCAAAAGTGCAAATATCTTCACCAGAGTCGAAATATCTTTTTTCGTCAAACACGTCGTAACTTGGTAGAAGTTGTTTATCGTAAACGTAGGAAATCTCGCCTTTCTGCAAAACGCTAATACTATTTCGTAAACGATTAGTTGCAGCATCTACTCTTGGATGTCCCACAATCAATGTTTTGTCAGTACATATTTCAGCGAGTTTCTGAACTGCTTCTTCACACGCTTGAACGAATCCAGAGCAGTTCAACAAATCTCGAGGTGGATAACCACATATAGACATTTCTGGACTTACGATTAAGTCAGAATCCAGAAGATTTACCGACTTGATTAATTTATCAGTATTCCCTGTGATATCTCCCACCAATGGATTGAGTTGAATCATGCTTATACGCATAGGAAAGCATTGTACCAAACGACACAAGCCCGCCAAAGGCGGGCTTGTGCATCACACACTGGTTTGGATAAACCAGAAAGGAAAGGAGTTTTGTTTAATAGACAACTGCTACAGCATTTTCAATTGAATCTATTACTTGTCTAACCGTAAATGGCTTCCTCAATACACCATCAAATCCACTGCAAGTTAGACGTGTAATTTGACCATCTGTTAATCGACCGCTCATAGCGATAATTTTCGTTGCCTGCATATCATCACTATTCTTAAGACCATTTGTAAATGATGTGTAATCATCATTACAGAATGAAATGTCAAACAACATTACATGTGGTCTAAACCGTTCGCATTCAACACCTGCTGAGAATGGATCACTGCAAGAATGTACAACATAATCGGTTTGCTCACTAAATACGCGTTCTAGCGTATTAACTACATCTTTATCACAATCAACTATTAGCACTCGAGTATTTCCTGACATTAATCCATCAAGTGGAATGCCATGCTCTTGCATAAAATCCATTAGCGCTTGTACTGGGATTCTTCGGTCTTTTGATCCGGGAATTCGGTAGCCCTCAATTTGCCCTGAGTCAAACCATTTGCTAACTGTTCTTGCTGCTACATTACAAATCTTAGCTACTTCACCTGTTGTAAGTACGTCTTTTTCGAAGGGGTTCATCATTTCCAAGTTCACCTAAATTAAAGTTCTGTTATGCCACGTCTCCACGCGGATCGACGACATGTAGTGCTTCGTCAATGCAAGTGGCTCCGTTTACTCCGAAGGTTATGTTTATGATGAAAAAACGATCGATTGCGGTGTTTTTGCACAACCCGCGACCGATAACGTCGCTTAATGTAAATATGGGTAATTAATTAGCAGTTTGGACCAGCAGACCGAACTGAATCAATCATGTCATATTTGAGATCATTTGCCCTAAATTTTTTCGCAAGTTCTTGTGCCATAGATACATATGCATCACCGTCATCCCACGTGTTACATGGATCAAGAACCTCCGAAGGGACATTTGGTACAGTAGTTGGAATATGGAGACCAAAGATAGGATGTTCAATAAAATCCGATTCAGCAAGAGATCCATCGAGAATAGCTGTTACGAAAGCGCGAGTCCACTCTAGTTTAAATCTAGTTCCTGTCCCATAAGGTCCACCTGTCCAACCAGTGTTTAATAACCAAACATCTGCGTTTTGCTCTTCCACCCTTTTTGATAGCCACTGTGCATAATCCATTGGTGGTCTAGGCAAGAATGGTCCGCCAAAGCAAGGGCTAAAGTTCGGTTGTGGTTCAGTTATTTCTGCCTCTGTTCCAGCAAGTTTTGACGTATAACCATTTATGAAATAATACATCGCTTGATCAGAAGTTAATTTGCTTACAGGAGGAAGTACACCAAAGGCATCGGCAGTTAAAAAGATCACATTCTTTGGATGTCCACAAACACTTGGTATCTTTGCATCTGGAATGTAATCAACAGGATAAGCAACTCTAGTGTTTTCTGTTTTTGATCCATCGTTGTAATCGGGAATTCTTGTATCTTCATCAAGTACGACATTTTCAAGTACTGAACCAAACTTAATTGCATCCCAAATTTGCGGTTCCCCTTCTTTTGAAAGTTTTATGCACTTCGCGTAGCAACCCCCTTCAAAGTTGAAAATCCCGTCATCGCTCCAACCATGCTCATCATCACCAATTAAAGGACGATTCGGGTCAGCAGAAAGTGTAGTTTTTCCGGTTCCACTTAATCCAAAGAAAAGTGCAACGTTTGTTTCATCATTTTTATCCACATTTGCAGAGCAATGCATTGGAAAAACGTTGACTTCTGTCATATCAAAGTTCATTGCATAGAAGATGGATTTTTTAATTTCACCTGCGTACCGAGTGCCGCAAATCACAACCTTCTTTTGTTCCATAGATTGAATCACGCAAACTCCACTATTCAAACCATAGTTCTCACAATCTTCAATTACTAAATTACACGCATTAATAATTGTCCAATCGGGTTCAAAGTTTGCAGAGCCCTCGCCTCTAATAAACATCGTAGAAGCAAACAAACAATGCCATGCTTCTTCGGCAACAACCGAAACGTTCAACCGATACCGTTCATCTGCTCCCGCGAATCCATCAAAACGAAAGAGTTCTTCTTTTTTGCCGAGATACTCGGTAGCCAACGATTCAATTTTTGCAAAGTTTTCCGGAGTAATTGGGCGGTTTGTGTTGCCCCATGCAATAGCATCGTGAACCCCTGGAGTGTCTTCAACAAACTTGTCGTTCGGAGAGCGTCCAGTGCGGTCTCCAGTATCACAGCAGAGTGCACCATTGGATGCAAGTACACCTTCTCCTCGAGAAAGTGCTGTTTCGATGAGCTTTGCAGTAGAGAGATTTGAATGGATGGTTACACCGGGAAAATCAAGGCGTTGTGTTGCTGTTTTCATGGCATTTCTCTTGTAAAAAGTTAACTGGTATGGGTATTACTGAAACCGCATATTCTACTTCACCCTCGACATTTTTTGGACTTTTTATGCAGTTGAAAATTAAGCAAAAATAAACGAGATATTGACCAATCATCACATAGTGGATACCCTGTCCAGTCCCATATGGCGATCGTAGCTCAGTCGGTAGAGCACCGGGTTGTGATCCTGGATGTCGCGGGTTCAAGTCCCGTCGGTCGCCCTTT
>JASMLG010000060.1 GCA_030748805.1 Phycisphaerales bacterium
CTTTTTGCATTCAGAGAGAAGCATTTCGTGAACGCGGGGAACGCTAAAGAAAATAGTCGGCTCCCAAAGTTTCCAGTTCTCAACCATGCGGTCCATGTCTCGCCCTTTGGAATCATCAATTCCAAGAGTTGCGCCATTAAATAGCGTCATAAATCGTTCAAACAGTCCACCAAAACTGTGGTGCCAAGGCAAGTAACTTAAGAATGTATCATCTTCGTCAACGTCCCAGAGAAGTGATAGTGCTTTTTGTTGAGAAATTATATTTCTATGTGTAAGCCGCACACCCTTTGGTGGACCAGTTGTACCTGATGTGTACATGATGAGGCAAAGGTCATCTCCGTGGACAAGATTGAGTCGTTCATCAAGTTTGTCTGTTGGTGCTTCGTCATTTTCTAGTAAAGAAGAAAAAGCATCCGCATCAGTTAGTTCCACTTCATCCATCACCCAACTTTTTGTAATTTCGCTGAACGAACTAGCAACAACTTTATCGTGTTGTTTTTTGCAAGAGGAAACAGTGTATTTTGGTCTTGCATGATTCAAGATGTAATCGACTTGGTTTTCTGGGTATCCCGAAAAAATTGGAACTGTCACACCTCCGATTGACATAAGTGCCATTTCGAACATAAACATTTCTAGTCGGTTTTCGCTGAGCATTGCAACACGATCGCCCTGCTTCACACCTTGGTCAATAAGATTGTTCGCAATCGTAAAGACATGGTGAGAAAAGGCGCGCCATGAAATTGTTTGGTTTTCATCTCCTCGTCGATACCGAATAAATGTTTTGTCAGCAAATGTTTCTGCTCTGTTTTTAAGAAGTAAACCAAGTGATTCTTCATAGCCACCGAGTGGAATTAAACTTGTATGTTCTTCTCCACCACGAACTGCTCCAATCTCAGCATCCATCTTCCGAGGAGTTGATTGACAATATGCAAGGCAACTGTTTTCAAGGAAGCCCTTCGTTAAGTTAAAGCGCTCTTCGGGGGAAGTGAAATTCTGGTCGGTTGTTAGTTCAGTGATTCCCGCTCGTTGCCTTGCAAGATACGCAGCAACGAAGTAGATAATATTGTTTGCAATTTGTTTGACATGCGAGCAACCCTCATGTCCACCAATTCGGCGAGTAATTTCACCCATCACACCACGCTCAATACGCAAACCGACAAGTCGTTCTGCTGAGTTTTGTACTTCTTGGCACACGGGAAATGGCGTGCGAATCATATCTAACTTACTTGCAATAATTTGTTCGTTTGGAACATGGACGGTCAACTCTAAGTTTATAAGGTGGTTGCTATCAAGCATCGTTCCAACAACAACTAGGTCTTCATCATTCAGTTTGAATAAATCCACTCCCATATCTCTTCTTGCAATCAATTCCATGTTTTTTCGTCCTCCACCCGTATTTGTTTCTTCTTTCTTGTGGCGAATTGCTCTAGCCATTGCTTGTTGTACTTGTCTTTTGAGTGAGTTGAACAGCCGCTCTTCGGCTGCCATTCCTGAAGTCACAGCGTATTCGATAAGTGGTTGCAAAATCCATTGTTCATTTGTAAAAAGTTGGACACTATCAAGACCAGATTCAAGTGCGTCGTAAAAACCCTTTAGTGAACTTGTAACATGCCCACGATTTTTCAAAATTGTTTCTCGATGTACCGACCAAATTGATTCGTATGTTTCCTCTTCTTGGTAGACACCGATTGCTTTCCCAACTCGATAGACCGCTTCGGTAATTTTTCGAACAAACTCCGTTTTCTCTGGGTCAGCACATAAATCACCCATTCGAACATCAATAATTGTTCCGTCTTCGTCAACGGTGTGAATAAGACCGCCAACATTCAATACAGTCGAAATCATCGCTTTGTCAAACTCAAGGCGAGTTCCAGAAGTTCTTTCGTGATGAATAAATTTGTAATCTTTTTCTGAAAGAATTGCTTGAATCCGTTCTGCTTCTAGTTCAGAACATCCTGCAAACTCAATCCAACCCTTACCCTTAACAAGATAAACCGAATCATCACCACTTCCCTTACGACCACCCGCTTGCATTGCAACTCCGCGAACTAATCTATTTTGCAAAGCATTTGCCATGTCTGAAGTGAAGTTTGGAAGTCGACCCATAAGACGTGATTCATTTAGTTGATCGGATGCCTCGTTAATCATTCGCTCGGTACAGATTCCGTTTGGTAGAACAAGAATGATTGGAACGTAATCCCGAACATCCTGCACAGATTGCATGTGTCCACGGGATGATAGATTTTCAAGGTACTGAATAATTTCTAACGTAAACTCACCGAGTTGGTCTGGCGTACAGCACAAAAATAAAAGTTCGGGAAGTGCGCCACGAGAATCAGCGTCAAGAGGATTTGTAAAAACACGGTCTTGAATGTCAACCGCACGCATGACATCGCCATCAAGATAACGAAGGATGCCATTTTTATGAAGTATTTCGGTGCTTTTACTTCCACTGCGTCCAACAAAACAATCTGCGTTTGCATGCAAATAGAAAGCAACGCCAAGCGCACTAGGCGGATGAATGCCAAGTTTGTCAGAGGCAAGCATTTAGATTGTTTTCCTTACTTCAATCATGGTATGACAATCGAGCGTAGTGATTTTCCTTCTTTCATTACATCGAATGCACCTTGAATATCATCAAGAGCGAAACGGTGTGTTACGATTTTTTGCAAATCAATTTGACCGTTTTCGACCATCTTGATTAGTGGAACATATTCTCCGGGAGGGCAACCAAGTGATCCCGTTATTTCCATTTCTTTGAACATGATTTTGCCAGCAACGATGTTGATTTTTTCGTGCGTGTATCCAACAACACAAAGCCGTCCACCGATTCTGCAACATTCAAAGGCCTCTTCAATGGTTCGAGGATTGCCAATGACTTCGATTGCTATGTCAGCCCCGCCACCTGTCATCTTTTTCACTTCTTTAGAAACACGTTCAACATCACCTGCGTTAATTGTGTGAGTCGCACCAAACTCTTTTGCCCACTTTAATTTTTCATCATTCATATCAACTGCGATGACTGTTGCGCCGCAGGCGTTTGCAATTTGAACAGCGTTGATTCCAACACCTCCACAACCGTAAATAACCACCGTATCTCCGGGGCGAACTTTTGCACGGTTTTTTACTGCGTGAAATGGTGTTGAAAGAGCGTCAGCGATAATGGATGCCTCTTCTAGCGGAATGCAATCTGCAAGAGGAAGAACGTCCTTTGCATCAACCGCAACGTACTCTGCATACGCACCATCGAAGTGGTTGCCAAGCATTTTCATATCGCTGCATATATTTTCACGCCCACTTCGGCAATAACTGCAACGCCCGCAAGTCAAAACAGCGGGAATAAGAACGCGCTGACCTTCTGCGAGATGCTTTACATTTGACCCAGCTTTTTCAATAACACCCGATGCCTCATGTCCAAGCACAATTGGTGGCGCTTTGAATGTTGGGATGCCGTGTTCAATATAGTGAAGGTCGGTATGGCATGCTCCGCACGCTGCAACCTTGACCAAAATGTCGTTTTCGCCAATCTCGGGTACAGGAATATCCTCGATGAGCATTCCCTTTTCTGTGCCGTGAAATACTGCTGCTTTCATTTTCTTTCCTTTAAGAGTGCGACCAATTCGCTTCGCGTTTTTCTAAAAATGCTGCAATGCCCTCGTGGGCATCTGCAAGTTTCATAAGTTCTTCCA
Organism: Phycisphaerales bacterium; assembly: GCA_030748805.1. Next base: position 3,690 of record JASMLG010000060.1, read on the forward strand.
TGTATATTTTCTCTGCTTCGTCAAGGCGAGACATGACTTCTGACCTGTCAGCAACTGTGCAGGCCTTTTTTGCCATTTTGATAACTGGACGAGACAAACCAAGCAAGTTGGACAAATATGTTTCAACATTTTCATCAAATGATTCAACCTCGTAAACATGACTTACCAAACCAATTCGGTGTGCTTCATCTGCTTTGATGGTGTCGCCGCAAACAACAAGTTCGATTGCTTTGCGAGTTCCAATTTGCAGTGGCAACATTGCTGCTGCTACTGGCGGGAAGACGCCAACCTTTACTTCGGGTTGCCCAAACTTTGATTTAGCTGATGCAAGAACAATGTCACAGAAGCAAGCAAGTTCCATACCGCCGCCAAGAGCTGCGCCATTGACTGCAGCGATTGAGAGTGCATCACTTGAAGCAAGGCGTCTAAAGATGCCATGAAATTGTTTCACCATTTCATCTACTTTGTCTTCTGCGTGATCGCTGACATCAACGCCTGCGCAAAATGCCTTGTTCACTGCGTTGAACACTATGACAGCAACATCCTGCGACATTATTTCATCGAGTGCTGCGTTTATTTCGGTCATCATAGGAATGTCAAGAACATTCACAGGTGCATTGTTGAGCGTAATTGTTGCTATGCCGTCTTGCACACCGCATTGAATAAATTGGTAGGTTGTTGTTGTCATCAGATGTACTGACCTCCGTCTACTTTGATTACTTCGCCAGTAATGAATCGAGCACGCTCGCTACATAAGAATGCAACTGCGCCCGCAACGTCTTCTACTGTGCCAATGCGACCGAGTAAAATTTCACTTAATGCCGCTACTCTTTGCCCATCGGACATGCCATCGAGAATTTTGGTTTCAATCATTCCGGGTGCTATTGCGTTTACGGTAACGTTAAACTTAGCGGTTTCTTTAGCAAGAGTTTTTGTTAAACCAATAACACCTGCTTTTGCTGCTGAATAATTTGATTGACCAAACTTTCCACGCAAGCCATTAATAGAAGCGATGTTGACAATCGATCCCTTGTTTGCTTCTCGCATAAAAGGAATCGCCGCCCTGCAACAATTGAAAACGCCTGTTAGATTGACATCGATAACTTGTTGCCATTCTTCGTCGCTCATTTTCCAACTTACGTTGTCGCGAACGACTCCGGCATTGTTCACCAGTGCATCTAACCCACCTTGCGCAAACTCAGAAATTGCTGCATTTACTTGCGCCGAATCGGAAACATCTACAGCACGACCCCACACCTGTTGTGACTCGTCAAGATTCACATCAAGAACACCAACCTCATAACCATCGCTCATAAGCATTGAAACAATGCCAAGACCAATGCCACTGCATCCCCCTGTCACTATTACGCGAGGTGCTGCCATAAACGTTCCTGCCCTATCTTACGCATTTGCTGGTACTGCTAATGTAGCACCACATTTGCCGCAAAATTCAAACGAACTCGGTATACCTTTAGCACCACAATCGCCACACTCTTGTGAGTATGGTCCCCAAAGGAACTCACTTGAGCCATTTGGGTCTGCCGCCAAGTCGCGCATACCAACGTAGTCCGCCTTACGTTTTTCAACAAATGCGGTCATGCCTTCGTATGGTTCTAAACTTGTGTAGTGCACACTGAGCCAATCGCGTGCGTGTCCAACTGTTGAGTGCCAAGCGAGGTCTTTCCAGAAGTTAACTTGCGTTTTTGTGTAGCGTGTGCATTCAAAGAATTTATTGATAATGATGTTGCAAAGTTCAGCAACTGCTTCATCAAGAAGTGAAAGGTCAAGTGAGTATCCGTCCTTGCCCTTCTTTGCTGCATTGATTTGTTCTTGGGTTGCCCGAGTTTTAAATGGAGAGTCCCACTGATCAGTATTCCACTCTGCAAGGTATTTCCTTCCATCTGTGAACGTTGTGACCCAGTTACCATCTGCATCTTTGACTGTTGGCACAACCATATTCACTAGACCCATGCCAAGGGATGTCCAAGATGGATATCTTTGGTTAAGCATCAAGATGCCTCTGGCACTTCGATCGCCCACTGTAACTGGAAGCCACTGTGTTGAACCACCGCAGGCAACGGAACCAACGTTCGTTCCGACTTGCGCGATAAACGCATGTTCACCCATAACACCAAGGTCACAAGCAAGTTGACTTTCGTTTCCACCACCAACAGCCATTCCATTTAGGCGAGCAATAACTGGCTTGGAGCAATTCAAGATTGATTCGATGTACGCCTTGAAGCAGCACATATATTTCCAGTAGTCACGCGGGCGTTGAGTGTAACTTGATTGATATTCTTTGACATCACCGCCAGTACAGAATGATGAATCGCCAACACCTGTAAAGACAACTACTGCGATTGCATCGTCCCAAGAAGCATCTTTGAACGCCGCTTCAAGATCTTGCAAAGCAGGTGTGCTGTAAGCGTTGTAATTAAATGGACGATTAATTGTGATGTACGCAATGCGCCCATCCTTCTTATACGTCACTTCTTCGAAGCCGAAATCATCGGCACACTGTGAAGGGAAAAAACTCATTGTAAAACTCCTCTTGTCTTAGACCTATATATAGTACACTTGAGAGTGGGTGGACATTACGATACAAACACCCGAACGGGCGTTCGACAATTATAGCACGATTTTTGCTATTTTCCTCTGTCAATTTCCCTTTTTTGCGGTATTATTATAGAACTAATAAGCGATATCACGCTCAAAACCGTGCTTTTTTGCGCTATAACGACGATTTGACAGGTACCCCATGGGCACAACCATTCCCGAACAACCGTTCGCCTCGCGGACTCAAGATGACCGAAGTGCTGCCCATAACAGCAGTTACAACGAACGCAATGATGCCATCCTTAAAGCGGCAACTATGCTTATCGCCCGTGATGGGTATGAAAAGGCCTCAATACGGGCTGTCGCGGCCGAAGCTGGCGTTAGTCCAGCGTCGATGTACCACTATTTTGATGGAAAAGAAGCAATGCTCTTTACCATCCTTTTTAGAGCATTTTCTGGCTTAGAATCAAATTTGCGGATGAAAACGCATCTCATTGAAGATCCGCTTGAACAAATGCGGATTATGATCGCAGAACATGTCATGTTTTTTGCAAACGACATGGATGGTCTTAAACTCTGTTCTCACGAACTTGATTCTATGACTGGCAAGGCATACGAAGAGTTGCACCGTATCCGCCGCTCCTACTACCATCACACTCGCGAAATCGTAAACAACCTTATAAAAAAATATAACCTCAAGGTCTGTGATCCTCATGTTGCAACAATGTCGCTCTTTAGCAGTTTGAATTGGCTCTACCGATGGTACGATCCACATACATCGAGTCGATCCCCTGCTGTCTTAGGTAAACTGTTCTTTGAACAGTTTATAGGTGGACTTACTGGCAGCGAATTATTGCAGCAGGACAACGGAGAAGAAACATGATTGGAACGTGCCTTGGCGGATTTACCGTCTACAAACCAGCAACATTAGATGACGCATTTGCAATTCTCATTGAACATGCTGAAGATGCAGCAGTCATTGCAGGCGGTACCGACCTTCTAGTTGACCTTCGAGTGCAGCGAAGGAATGAACATCATCTTGTCTCACTTGCAAACATAACTGAACTTCGAGGAATAACAGAAACAGATAACGGCGTTTCAATTGGCTCCGCAACAACTCTAAATGACTTGTTGCAATCAGATGTCATTCAACAAAACTATCCAGCAATCATCGAAGCCGCTGAAGTTATGGGGTCAAACCAGATTCGTAACACCGGAACAATCGGCGGGAACATTGCTAGCGCTGTTCCTTCGGCTGATTTGCCGCCGGTTCTTCTTGTTCTTGGCGCAGAAGTCGTCATTGCAAGCCAAAACGGTGAACGGACCGTTCCGATTTGCGAATTTTTCCAAGGCGTACGCAAAACATGCGTAGCAATTGGC
>JASMLG010000061.1 GCA_030748805.1 Phycisphaerales bacterium
TGTAAGCCATCGCAACCCCTGAAAATGGGTGGCGTAAACATTCGCCGTAGGAGCCCTTGATGACATTGCCGTTTTCATCTTTGTCAAACTCAAGTGGTTTACCACAGTCGGCTAGAAGTGAACCAGCAATGAGGTAATCCCAATTGATTGGAATATCGCACGCGAACGCTGATTCAAGAACATCTGCAATTGCAATGCATTGCCTAACGCATGAATTGAGATGTGCGATAAAGGTCATGTCGATATCACCTGCGAGCAAAGTGAACTTTACTTCTCGCAGTTCATCGAAAGTCCATCCCTTACCACCGCAACCAGTTGTGATTGCTTCGTTCCAAGTCGCAGCAACACTATCACGAAGTGTTTCGTCTTGAATATCCATGATGTTTGGAAAGAGTTCTGCGATATCGTTTGTTGTATATGTCATTTGAGTTTTCTTTCCGAAGGGCCATCGTATTCGTGATTTCCGGGGATGATTTTTCGCATTGGTTTCATGCGTGTTTGTTCTTCGCGCACGTGCGCAACTAATCCGGGTGTCCTTGCAATCATGAATAAACCGTTCATGACTTCTGGTTCAAAGCCAAGATCAGCGAGCAATGCAGCGATTGCTCCGTCGACATTGATTGGCAATTTCTTTCCTGCATCTGCAAAGACCTGCGCAACTGCACGTGCTGCTTCAATATGTTTGCCGCAAACGCTTGCCTCTTCAGCTAAATCCATAAGCCGTTTTGTTCGAGGGTCGGCACTGTGTATGCGGTGGCCAAATCCGCTCATACGTATTCCCGATTTTTTCCATTCTGCAAGGCAAGTTTCTGCTGCAGCGTGTAAGTCTCCGCCATCTGCTTTTGCAATTATTTCGCCTAATTGTTTTGCGCAATTTGTAATCGCACCACCGTGGTGCTTGTTAATTGACATTATGCCTGCTGCAACTGATGCGCTAAGCGATGCACCAGTTGATGCAACTGTTCTTGCAGCAAGCACTGATGGCGGGGTTGCACCGTGATCAATACTTGAAACAATAATTGCTTCCATAAGTTTACCTGTTGGTTCATCTGGCATTTCGCCGCGAAGAATGAGATAAACCATCTGACCAAACGAACAGTTTCCCATTAAGTCAGCGATGTCGTACCCGCGAACGCGTACCGCGTTTGGTTCTATTTCGGTGATTGCGGTCTTCCACGATTCACTCATGCGTTACTCCTCTCAAGAGAAAATGTTGCAAGTGCTGCTTTCGGCAATTCGCCAAACGCATCGACGACAACACCACCTGCTTCTGTAATTGCTTTCACCTTGCCATCGTGCGTTCCACGACCACCTTCGATAATTGCACCTGCGTGACTAAAGCGTGTGCCTTCTTTGGCTGCCTTACCGCCGATATACGCAATCACTGGTTTTGTGATTCTTCCATCCTTCATGTGCTTTGCTAATCGCTCTTCTTGGCTTCCGCCGATTTCGCCAAAAATAACTATGCCATCGGTTTCGTCATCATCTTGCATCATCAGCGCAACGTCTGGAATTGGTAAGCCAATGACGCTATCTCCACCAACATGGCAAAGTGTGCTTAATCCAAAGCCGGCTTGTGCAAGGTAATACCCACACGAACTTGTCATGCCACCTGAACGCGATATCACTCCAAGCGTCGTGCCATTATTTCCCGGTGGTGGTGTAAACCACTGGCGGGCGCTTTCTGCCTTACCACCAATCATGCCCAGAACTGCTTTGCCTGGACTAATAATACCAAGTGTATTTGGACCAACAAAGTTCGCGCCCGCTTCTTTTGCTCTTGCAGCAATTGCCATTGCATCCCAAACGGGAACGCGGTCAGGTACAAGTACAACCAGTTTAACTCCTGCGTCAATTGCTTCAATTGCAGCGTGCTTCACAAGACGTGCTGGAACAAAGACCACTGAAATATCAACACCCCCGGAAGAAGAAACTACTTCCGCTACTGTGTCGTGTACTGAGATGCCTTCTACTTCTTGCCCGCCCCTTCCGGGAGTGCAACCGCCTACGATATTCGTGCCAAACTCCTTCATAAGGCGAGTGCGTGCCCTGCCCTCACGACCAGTGATGCCCTGCACCATGACACGTTTATGTTGATCAATAATAACTGCCATTAATCAAGTCCTTTCACGGGCATATCTACAAAGACAACCGGATGTCCAGCACGTAAACATTCAATTTCACAAGCGATTAAATCGCTGTCTTTATCAGTAATATCTTCAGTTGGTTCTGGCTGGCCTGACTCGCCAATTGCTAAAAGTCCATTACTCTCGCTGACAACAATTTCTGCCACTTCCTTAGTCAAATTGTCAATCCAAAGTGCACCGTACTTTATTGGAAAACTAGCTGCGCTTTCACTTCCAACAAAATCGGGGACGTGTCTTGTCATTCCATCATTCGTCTTGTTTGTATCTTCAACAAGGTTCGCAAAAACACTTGCGCACCTTCCGGGGGTGTCATCTTTCTTGAACCCCCGGACTTGTGCTGGCAAGTTCCTGCACGAATCCTCTAAAATATCAACTGCTCTGTCTTCACTATTACCCCCAAGTCGAATTACCACTGGTATTTCCATCTTCATTTCGATAAATGCTTTTGCAAGACCATAAGCAGAGTGGTACTGTTCTTGCGAAGCAACACCAGACCCACTTCCAAAGTAGCCGATCAGATTTGGCTGCGATAAAATTATGCGTGCTGCCTGATAGACCTTGGAAACCGAAGGATTACCGCTTGTATCTGTAAAGTTCGCAAGCGTAAATCCCTCGTTTGAAACAGCGTCCATCGACATCATCGATCCGCCACCTCCTGCACCGTGGAATGCAATGAGACCGTTTGTTTTTTCCCAGCCATCCGTTGGCAACTTAGCAAAGTAAAACGTTCCTCGGTGATCTTCTTGTTCGATTTCGTACGCAAGTTGTTCAAGTTTTGTTGGTGGGTGATCAAGTTCTCGGGCAATTTCAATTCCCAAATCATCATGCCTAAAGACAGCGTAATCGTCTATTGTCACTCTGCAGTCAGCGGCAACGATAGAGCCATCTGTCAATCGAACTAGCGGGTTGACTTCCATCGAACGTGCTTCATGTTTGCGTGCTGCCAAAACAATTTTTACGATGGCATCGACAACCGCTTCGTCTTTTGTAACTTCAAGTAATGTTTCTTTTGAAATTTCACCATCAGCAGTGACAGGTATTCTTGCAACTGTGTCTGCTCTATCTTCGATACCGCTACCGCCTTGGCAATCGAGTAAAAGAAGCGGTGCTTGATTTGAGTCGTCAATCGTTAACGAAACAAAGAATTCGTCTTTAATATCGAGCATTTCTTCGACAAGCAGTTCTTCAACTGGGAAGTTGCCAAATTGCAAAGCAAACATCTGTTCTGCAGATGATTTTGCTTCATCGGCAGAGTGCACAAGTGCAACCCCACCTAGCGCCTTTCTGCCGGTGACCCATGCTTGCGCTTTAACTACAACGTTGCCGCCAAGTTCTTCTGCAATTTCAAAGACCTCATCTGGTGTTTTTGCAACTTTTCCGCGAGGAATTGATAGTCCAACGCCCGCTAAAAGTTGCTTTCCTTGGTATTCATGTAAACGTGCCATAGACGGTGCATGATACAGTTACAGAGCAACTTTTTTGTGCTTTTCAGGATTAGGTTTTTCTGAGAGTGAAGCAGCCCAACTGAGTCCTATTGAGAGTCCCATTATTACACCTGCGGCATATTCAATTGGCATAGGAAAAAGCAATTGAGAAAGTGACTGCTGAGCAAAAGCAACGTCACTAACTGGAAAAAGAGTTATTCCTATGAAGTAACCAAACCCACCAACTGAGATGGGTAAAACATAATAAATTACTGGTTGAAGTGAGGGAGTGAATTGGCGAGCAAGAAAACCAATTGCAATTCCACCTACGGCTGCAGATCCAATCACTTGGCCTTTCATAGGCGATTTTGCAACAAGCCAAATGACAGGAAGGACTGCGAGTGATATCAATACTGCACGCCAAAAATTACTTCCATTATTCCCATCTGGTTTTGCTACATCTTTTAGAGGTCCACCTATTGCAAAGACAATTAACGTGCCAATTAAAACAACAATGCTCAGAAATAGTGCTTCAATGATTAGAATGTAAAAGCTTCCACCGCTATATATCAGTTCTTCTACTCCTTCAAGTTTCATTGCCATTGCGAAGAGAGAAAATCCTAGGACGAACATCCCCGAAATAGTAGTAGAAATCCTAGCAATGAATCCCCCAATTACTGAAGCAATTCCAACAGTAATTAAGACCGCAAAACAAGCTTTAATTGGTGATATTGATTGGAGGATTGTGGGTCCCAAACTACCCCTTGGCGAAAATAGCCAAGAAGCCAGCCAAACCCCAGTAAATCCAACTATTGCCATCGCAATAATAATCAAACCACTTTTAATCCACGATTCCATCTCTTGGCATCATACCAACTCACATTGGGGTCATACTCCTCTGGGTCAAGCTCCTTTTTCGTCGCGGCTTAGGATGTCATTGTTGCAGAGACACCCACTCAACATTTTCGCTAAGTGAAAATGCCCGTAGGTGTCCCCTTTAGCGAACTATTAAGTGTGTTTTCTTTGGGGACATACTCATTTTTGCGGTTGGGGTTGCAAAGTGTGTTAGCCCCTAGAGTAAGATGCGAGGATATGGAACAACAAGCACTGGTATTGGATGGTGGACAACTAAGCGGGTCACAAGTAGTTAAGGTTGCCAGAAAAGGGAACCGAGTAGAGATTGACGAAAAAGCAATCTCACTGATTGCAAAAGCTCGAAATACAGTCGAAGAAGTACTTCAAACTGAAACTCCAATATATGGAATTAACACCGGATTTGGCGCCCTATCTACTACTAGCATTTCGAACGAAAAACTAGAAGAACTTCAGATGAATCTATTACGATCTCACGCTGCGGGTGTTGGCGAGCCGTTAGATCACGAAATTGTGAGGGGGATGATGTTATTGCTTGCTGCAAGTTTGTGCCGAGGTTACAGCGGAGTAAGACCTATTGTCGCAGAAACACTTGTCGAAATGCTCAACGCAGGTGTCACTCCAATTGTACCCTCTCGAGGTTCTGTGGGAGCTTCAGGCGATCTTGCTCCACTAGCACACCTTGCATTAGTAGTTTGTGGTGAAGGGAAGGCAACGCTTGGTGAGAAGGAAATGCCCGGCAAAGCAGCAATGGCTGCAGCAGGAATTAC
>JASMLG010000062.1 GCA_030748805.1 Phycisphaerales bacterium
TGTCGTCCGATATCGACTTAATGACTAGAAAAAGGATATTTGTCGAGCAAAAACACCGCGCAAAACGATTGTTAAGTTGTCCTTGGTCTATGTTGCCAAAAGTTGGCACTACAAGGACGCTGTCTTAGACAGTTTTACCGACCTCGTGGATGTGAGGTCCTAAAAAGCAAAAGGGGTTTTGCCGTGAACACAGATACTTTTATTGAAAAACTATTTCCACTTTTAATTACAGGCGACCGACCTTCGGCTCGAGCATTTGTTGCTGAAGCAATTAAGAGTGGTTGGACTCCGGAAGATGTCTCCGAAAATGGCTTTTGGCCAATTCTGGATTCAATTAATACTCTATACAGAAACGATCAAATGACTAGCGTTGCTCATCATTATGCAACACGCCTACTTCGGTCATTAGTTGACCAAGTTCAGGCTGGTTATACACAAAAGAAAAACAACAATAAAAGTATCTTGCTTTTTTGCGGACCAAGTGAATCAGATGACCTTGCAGCACAAATAGTAGCGGACCTTTGTGAAGCCGATGGTTGGGAAGTACGTTTTGGAGGTGGTGGTGTTCCAGCAGATGAAATCCTTGCTGAAACAAATGAGTATAAACCGGATGCCCTATGCCTGTTCTCGTCTGCACCTTGTGATGCTCCGCACATCCGTAGTATTATCGATACAGTAAAAGCAATCGGCGCTTCGCCACACACACAAGTTGTTGTTGGAGGAGGACTATTTAATCGAGTTGAAGGTCTTGCTGAAGAGATTGGTGCTGATTTGTGGGCGAACACACCCGCAGATTTGAAAACAAAAATTACAACCGAATCACAACGACGAGCAACCGAGGACCAGCGTACAGTTGGTAAAAATATTAGGCCAAGTAAAGCTGCTTAAAAGCGGTTAAAACGAGTGTAAAACCCTATAACGCAACGAGATTCTCGTTGCGTTATTAATTGGTGTTACTATATGTGTATGAAAACAAGATTTGCAAAAACTATTTTATTACTTGTTGCTTTTCTAAATTTAGCAGGTAATTGCTTTGCCCAGTCAATGCCACTGCTAAATGATCCGTTAAAAGTAAAGGAAATTGAACTGATTACAGAAAAAATAGAGATGACTAATGTACAAGTGGAGTCAATACTCGAGGTGTACGATGGGTATCTTGTAGAATTTGCGATAGTACGCAATGATGAAGTTAAAAAATTTGAGGACGCATTAACAGAAGCGGCTGAAACATTTGGGTTTATGAACTTTGAAATACCTGAACGCAAGATGGTTGAGGATTTAATCTCAAATGCACTTCGTGCCATGAAAGCAATTCAAAGAACTGACAACTCCTTCTTTGAAAATATTACTGGAATGCTTACAGACAAGCAGGCAAGTAAGTTGCAGAGGATTCGATTAGCAAGAGAGTTAAGGGGATATGAAATATCTGTTATGGAAATGATTTCGGAGTTAAACAGGGGATCACGCACTCATCTTAAAAAACTTTATGATCAGATCAATCCGGAACCTAACGAAGAAATTAATGCTCTGCTCGATTCCTACAGTAAGAAATATTTAAGAAACGCAAAAGAGGGATTAGGTATCATAGTTGAAGTAATAAAACTAGCCCTCGATATGATTGATGAACTTGGTATTAGGGGTTTAGATCAACAATCTCTAATGATGAGATTTATGGACGAGGAAGCGATTATTGATCTAAAAAGACGAGGTGATATATTACTTGCGCCACTTTCAAAGAAGTCCTACGAGATTAGCCAGTTAAATTGGAAGACATGGAATCAGATAGATGGTCTCCTTACAGATGAAGATGCATTAAAACTTCATAAACTTTACTTTAATAAATCATTTAGTCGAGTTATGGGTCCAGCCAGTAAAGTCAGTGCTTATTTTGATTTAGTTCTTGACTTTGATGGGATTGACGAATTACAACGCAAACAATTAGTTGAGTTGCAAACCTCTTTCAATGTTAAATGGAAGAGGAAGTCCGAAAAGCATGCAGAAGTTGTTGAGAAATCTCGCAAGGAAAAAAATATTGCTCAAATGTCTGGCGAATTGGGTACAGAATTCGATGATGAATTGGACAAATTGTCTGAAAGTGGTAAGGAGTACGCATCATCAATAGAGAAAAAGATTAATAGTATCCTTGGACCAGAAATCATTAAAGCAATGGAAGATAGTAAGAATGAAAGAAAAAAAGATACTTGGTTTGGCTCAGCAACTTATCGCGATGGAAGTACAGAGAAATCAAGCACTACAACTACTACTAACAAAAAAGGCGAGAAGATAAGGGTTACTGAGAAAGTTCGGTACAAAAATGGTGAAGTTGTTGAGACAGAACGAATTGAGACACCAGTCCAAAACCGAGATAATATAATCGGTGGAGTCATGATTCCTAAGTCAATCGATTCATCGTTCCCAACTCTTTGCGCAACAATTACTGGGCTTGATGAAAGCGGAATTTCAATAGTGGAAGCTGTGTATGAGGACTATTTAGAGGAATATAAGTCAGCGTACGATAAAGTTGCTAAATCTGGTGAAGCAATTACTGCTGAACTAGAACTTACGGATGGTGCTCGATTAAAGAAAATCAGAGATGCAAGTAAAGAAGTTGCAAGCGAAGTTGCTCAGTTAGATAAAACGTTTTTTGACAATCTTTCAATCGTAACAGGTCTTGAAAGAGACGATAAGAATTTGTTGGTCTTAGAACACCATCGTGTACGTCAGAGGAGTTTGGAAGCAGATAATGTTTTTGGATGGGTTTCAACGGGTGAAATAATAGATTTAGTTGAATTATATATTTTATCAAAACAATCAATTGAATTACAGTCAATATCAGATGATGCAAAGAGCGAAATACTTTCAGCAATGCAGTCATACCATTCCAACGTTAACGAGCATCATAAAACTCTAGTGGAAGCGCTGTATACAGTTAACCATATTCAAGATGTAATGCGAGCAGTACGTTATGGTGAGAATGGAACTGATAACAATGATTCATTTACAAAACGATGGCAAGATGCTTACAAAGATTTACGTGATGCCAAGCGTGCGCTTATTCTTGCTAATCAGAATGTTATGGATCAAATATTAAATGTAGTTCCTCAAGATGACTTTTGGGCAGTTCGTATGGAGTTTGTAAAGAAAACATATCCAGACGTATTTGAAGACAAGTTGGAAGCAACTAAGTTAATAACTGCCGCTTCTTCAATTAAGAATCTTGAATTAGTTCAACAAAACAAGTTAGAAGAACTCGCCACTTCGTATAGATATGATTACTGGAATATCTGTGAAGCAATGATTGAAAACCACCAAGAAAATGCTTCTGCAAAGAGTGCAGATAAACTGATGAATCAGGAAGACATGAAAAGAGCCCTCAAACTTGAAACGCTGAAGTTTGAACGAAAGGAATTAAACGACAGGGTAAGAATGCGTCTTCGAATGGTTCTAAATGAAGACCAAATTAAACATGTTCCTGGACTCCGCCCCTCAGTTGCCTCTGCTATGCGATGGGATTAGCAATCGCTTCAAGAGGGTGTTTCAAATAAATGCCTTCTACACGTTTAGCTTGGCTGTGACAGGAAAAACCAGTTGCAAGAGTATTTAACTCTGATGGTTGGTTCTGTGCCCAGTGAATATTCCAAACATCAAATGACAGTTTTCTGTTTTCTTTTTGATGTCCAAAAAGCCCACCCATTCCACAACATGAAGTTTTTACAATTTCTAATTGACTACCAATCAATTCAAAAACTTTACTCCATTGTTCGCTACTCTTGATTGCAGTTGACTTTTCAATGCAGTGTGGAAACAATCTCCAGTTCTCTGTTAAAGAAATGCATGATAAATCTTGGGTAATAAGCCATTCTTGAGGAAGTAAAACATCAACATTATTATTAGGATATTCATCTCGCCATAGAAGTGTTGTTGCAGGATCGATGCCGATTATTGGTATTTTGAGATTAGATACGGGCATAATCCAATCAATGTTGTCTTTTGCAGTTTTGTTGAATGTATCAAGTGCGCCTCTAACATGCAGTGGCTTTCCACTTGGTCTGATTGGTAGAATTGCGACTTGTATTTCCAAATGTCTTAAGATTTTTAGCATTGCCAAAAATGGTGCTGGTCTAAAGTAAGTAGTAAATGTGTCTTGCATTAAGACAACATCTGGATTTTCCTTAACGATTTGCTCTGGGGTTGAGGTCTTAATTAATTTCGTCAACTCGTTTGTTGGCTTAGGAATATCACAAACCCCCACCAGAGATGCAAAAAGTTTCGCAGGCAATAATTTTTGGTAAGAAATTGCGGTTTCCATATTTAACCAGACCAAATCTCGTAATGGTCGTAAATATCTACCGTAATAAACATCATAGAACTTTGATCGCAAGGACGGGATATCAATTTTCATAGGACAATTTGATGAACATGCTTTGCAAGAGAGGCAACCGTCAAGAATACTCCTGACTTCATGATTCAAGTCGTTTTCGGTTCCTGAGTTGAAGATTCGTCGAATGAATGAACTTTTTGTTGGGGGTGCATTTATGTCTAATCTTCTCAACCAGTGTCTTAGTACTTCAGCACGTCCTCTTGGGCTACTAGTTTCTTCGTCAGTTGCTCGATATGTTGGGCACATACTGCTATCGGTAGATATGGAATGGCATTCACTGTTTCCATCGCATTTAGTTACACTTGATATTACTGGTAATGAAGCTGATTTTGAATCGATTTCACTACGAGTTTTTTCATCTATTGTTGCAATGGAAAAAGAGTCATCTGGTATTGCTACTTTTCCTGGATTAAATTGGTTATATGGATCAAATGTCTTCTTTATATTGCACATTTGATTCCAAATTAATTCTCCGAAGATTTCTGGTCCAAATTCGCTGCGAAAACCCTTGCCGTGTTCTCCCCAGAGTACTCCACCATATAAGCGAACGAGTGATACGACCTGTTTGCTTACAATGCGGATCAAATCTCTGTCGCTTTCTTTCTGCAGGTCAAGAGCAGGGCGGACGTGAATTACTCCAGCGTCTACATGACCGAACATGCCTACTTGTAAATCATGGTTATTAAGTATTTTTTTGAAGTCCTTAATAAAATCAGGTAGTTTTTTAGGAGGTACTACACAGTCCTCGACGAATGGGACGGGTCTTTTTGTTCCATGTAGGGAAGACAATAATCCAACGCTTCGTGAGCGAAATGACCAAGCGTTTTCTTGCTCTACTGGATCAGTTATTGTTTTGACAAGCAGTGGCTTGTGTTCACACATTTCAGCAAGAATTGTTGTTTCATTATTGCATTCAACTATAAGAACTGCGTTTGTGTCATCTCTTGCTCCGCCAAGGATTGTAGAGATAGATTGCCAACAGATATCGTTACGAGCAGTTTTTAAAACCATTTCGTCAACTACCTCAATAGCCATGGGATTGTGCTTTAATAATGATGCGCCGCAGCGTAGAGCCGAATCAAACGAATCAAAGCATAGAAGCACAAGTTTTTGGTTGTTTGAAATTGGAACACACTGCAAAATCGCTGAAGTTGTTACACCTAAAGTTCCTTCGGAACCACAAAATAGGCGATTGATATCTAGTGTTGTTTCATCCCAAGTCATTGGCAAGTTGTATCCGCTTACGAATCGAGGGAGATTAGGCCAGTATTGATTGAAATGTGGGCGTGCTGTATCACATATTTCTTTGATTGCATTTATTAAATCAGGGTTGTTAGTAGTTAAATCATTACCCAAAACGGTTTTTAATTCGACAACGCAATCACTTGTTTTTCCAAATACTCGAGAACCCTTGCCAGCGGAGTCGTTGCCTACCATTCCACCGATGGTTGCACGACTTGCTGTTGCAACAGTTGGACCTATCTTTACTCCAAATTGTTTGAGTTCGTCATTAACACTTTGCAAAACTGCTCCACATTCAACATGAACTTGATTAGTTTCTTCATTGAAGTCAATGATGCTGTTCATGAATTTCTTGCAATCAAGAACGATGGAATTTGTTAGGGATTGTCCCGCTGTGCTTGTGCCTCCACCCCGAGGAGTTATTGAAACGTTGCGGTGAGTTTTCATTGATAATTGTTTTACAATTTGTTCAACCCCAAAATGTGATCTAGGAGACAGAACTGCTTGTGGAGTAACTTGCCATATCGAATTATCAGTTGATACAGCTGCAAGATCTGATTCCAAAGTAGAAACATCTCCATCGAAACTCAATGCTAATAATTCATCCAAAAATCGAGTTACTTTAGGGCTTGTATTGGATTGTTGCGGTAATCGAGGTAGCATTCACCACGTATGATATAAATGTGACTGTCACTTTGAAAGCGGAAAGGTAGTTGGGGTTAGCAGGAACCCCAAGCGGCAATTAGGATGAGAAGGTCTGCAACGTCAACGGTGCCACCACCGTCAAGATCTTCGTCCCCGCCAGTTGCTCCCCAAGCTGCGATTAATGTAAGAAGATCACTAATGTCAACGTCTCCATCGACATCAAAATCCCCGGAACAAGTTATAACTGTTGTGTTAATCATCACAGTTAAGGATGGTAGAGTATGTCCGGTTAATGGAACGAGTTCTGTAATTGAAACAAGGTCTTCAAATCCATCAGCATCAAAATCGCCAGTTGAAACAAGTGTTGGAACGTAGCCAGAGGCCTGTGGAGTTCCAATATCAGTTAGAGTAATTGTTTCTGGGACAGTTGTGTCGTTTCTAGCAATTAATAATTCTCTTTGAAGTGAAGTAGCTCCAATTACTGAAACAACAATATCTTGATCACCATCGTTATCAAGGTCTTTAATAGTTAACGCTTCAGGAAATGACCCAACAGAAAGAGTGCTTGGTGTATCTAGTGCACTCCCAGTGTTTCTTAAAATACTGACGGATCCATCGCCATTGTTGACTGTAATCAAATCATCGCGCCCGTCTCCATTTAGGTCACCGAAGACCTGTGAAACAGGAGAACTCCCCGATGGCAGGGTAATCCCAATTGTAAAGCCAGGCATTACGCCACCATTGCCATTACCCTCGTAAACGGAAACGGATTCACCTGACCCACTAAGGACCACGTAATCAAAATCCTTGTTATTGTCTACGTCTGATGGGTCAATATCTGTTGGATTAGGAATAGTAATTGAATTGGTTAAATTAAATGAAGATCCAAGTAGCCCAGGAGTGGATTGATTTTGCATGACCGAAATAACTGCAGGATTTGCAACACTACATCCAACAGCGATGTCGTTTAACATTGTTCCATCTTCAACGTAGTTTGTAATTGCTAAAGAAGAGGGGCCGTCCCCTGTAGCAAAGTTCGTGAGTGTAAACGAAGCAGAGCCATCATTAAACAAAGTTGTAATGGTGTCATCATCAAAATTAGCTACAACTAAATCAATATCACCATCGCCATCAAAATCATCCGCATCAATATCAACAGGGTTAATCCCAACAGTAGTGGTTGTGGCGTTTGCAAAACCCTGCCAAATTCCGCCTGATACTCCGTTGTTGAGATGAACTGAAACAGTGCCATTAGTTAGTGGATCAGAATCGGGAATTGCAATTGCTACATCTACCCCATTAACTCCATCAAAGTCAGCAACAACAAATTCGGTTGGTTCGCCTGTAAGTGCAGTAGAAGTTGGTGCATCAAAAGTAATTGGGTTTCCACTACCAATTCCACCTCCAGGTGTGCCGCGAATTCCTGTAGAGGATGTCCAATTAGCAAATTGATTTGCAGGCAAGCCAGTCGACCAAACAGTATCAAATGTACCAGACATTGTTCCTGCGGTGATAATTGTGTATATATATCCTTCAATTGCTTCAAAATTGTTTTGGAATTGCATTCCAAGAACTCCCCCTAAGGTTGCATTACCCGAAATATCCAGAACGTCGTGAATGTATCCAGAGTTAGATGTGTCATTAAAAGTGAATCTCATAACTCCCTTTGCATTTGGATCTGTTCCATCTTGCGGTACTGAACTGTAATTACCATCGAGGTGCATAAGACCTGGTTCAAGTGAACTTGGGTCAATAGTTCCGCCGGTATTACGAACATCTGCTGATATTCCATAGGCACCAACACCACCGAAGAACTCTCCACCATCGAGAATTCTCAACATCCCAACAACTAACTCTGCGCCATCATCAATTTCTAGAAAATCATCAAAGTCATCATCATCGTCATCACCGCCAATTTGGATTTCTCCATTAGGAATAATCAACCGACCGTTTTCTCCTGAGACCTCTAACTCACTGTCGTCACCGAAGGAAAGAATTCTTAGGGGGTTTGTATAAGAATCAATTGAAATATCAATATTTGGAATTCGTAGTGAGATTTCACCGCTAGTTACAACCATCGCATTAACAGAGATGTTTTCAGTAACTTCAACTACCGCTTCGCCATTAATGTTGAATAAGGCAATATCAGTAGTGCTTGGAACTCTTTGAGGGAACCAGTTTGTTGGGTCAGAGAATGAACCATCATCTGTGTTCCAGATGACAATTCCACCAATATCTGCAATGCCAGTTGGTTTGTATTCGTATGCCCCCATATCTACGATTGGCACAGTTCCGTTACCAGTATCAGGTGTAAATGGGTCATCAACAAATCTTGGTTGTCCGTCCAAATCATATAATCCAACTACTTCTGTGTTATCTGCAGCATCTATACAGGGAGAAGTTGCAAGTAATCGAAAATCTTCATCGCCGGTTCCTCTTTCGCCGTCTGGACCAAGTAGATCAAAGAAACGTGGATTTGAGACAATGTTGTTTGCTCCAACCAAGTCGCTATCCATGTTTTGAATACACGAATAAGCAATTTGAATTGGATAAGTAGTATTACTAATCATAATCTGTGCTGTTTCATCTTCTCCCGAAAGGTGCTGATTGCCCCAAACAATAGTGTTCATAATACTGATTGGACCAGATTCGATGATTACACCACCACCGGTAAGAAGGGCTAAGTTTTGAGCAATTGTGCAGTTTGATACTTGGCAATTTCCAACAGCACTATTTGAAGCCAGTGCGCCACCCCTATCTGCAACGTTTGTATAAAGAAACGAATTCGACAGGACAATAGAACCCTCGTTCATAATTGCACCACCGGTATTACTTTGGTTTCCAATTAAGTTACATGAATTAATACTTACATCTGAATCAATTCCAACCTCTATAGCACCTCCACCTTCAACAGAAACATTTGAATTGAACCAACTAGTCGAAATAGATATATTAGTAGATGCTTCAAGATAAATTGCACCCCCAAATGTAGCAGAGTTATTCCCAATAAATAGACATTGTTTGATTACTGATGAATCAGCATTTCTAATTAAAATTCCCGCGCCACCTTTAGCGGGATCCGAACTGCCGTCTCGAATCCTGAATCCATCTAAGAGAGTGGCAGGATCTATGGTGCTTGCGATTGTTACAACATGCTTTGCATTGTCCGAGTTGTCCCCACCGGACTGATCGTCTTGCTGCAAGTCGCCGCTTAAAATTGTGATGTTTGTAATTGGATTACGTTGTGAAAGGTTTGTTTCAGTTCCATCAAATCCTCCATAAACCGAAACACCATCAACGAGATTAAAACTTGCGTCACGAGGATCAGCTGTTCCACCAGTATCAGAAGGAAGATATGTTCCAGTTGCAACCCAAATTTGATCACCGATTGTGGCTGAATCAATTGCAAGTTCCAAATCATCAAAAGCCGTATCCCACGTTTGTCCATCAGCAGAACCAGTTTGCGCAATGTTTACAAACCAAACTAATCCGCCTCTCTGTATTGGTCTATCTGGTTTTGCGTATGCAATTGAAACAGGAAACAAAATTGCTATGAGCAATAATATAGTTCCCTTTAATACCAGTTCTTTATTATTTAAGTTATGCAAAGTACATATATCTTCGTTCTACCAGATGTGCGAGTTGCGTCTAGTTCTCATAGATACAAGAATCGCATTGAAAGTCAATTGAAAAAGAGTAAAAAGGGGGTTTTGTTACATTATCGGAACATAAAATCAAGGACAACTACCCCATCCTCCAACGACAGCGAGGATATCCGCAACGTCCACTACACCATCGTCATTGACATCAGCCGATGCATCGTCAGATCCCCACGCGCCGATTATTGCCAAGATATCAGTAACCCCAACAGAACCATCGCCATCAACATCTGCGGGGCAATTAACCACAACTTCGGTGATATTGAAAAAGACCGAGATAGCGGGGGTGTTATTAGCATTAAGTGGGTTTAAATCAATGATGCTTATAATATCTTCAAGTCCATCTTGATCGAAATCACCATGTTCAACCATAATTGGTTCACTACCAGTACCAGTTGCGTCACCTTCAGAAAGTACAACTGTTCCTTCTGAATCGTTTCTTATCACTACAAGTTCTCTACTTCCAGATACATCTCCAATTTGCGAAACAACAAAATCCTCATCATTGTCATTATCGAAATCATAAACTGTTAAAGAATGTGGGCTTGAGCCAACAGAAAATGTTGAAGCGTTTCCTAAATCATTTCCGCTTCCAAGTAGAAGGCTAAGCGTTCCATTACCACCATTGACAGTAATAGCATCTGGAATGCCATCTCCATTTACATCAGCAAATTCTAACTCTGTTGGGTCACTTCCAGTTGGTAGAGGGTTTCCAGTAACGAATATTGGCGGCGTGCTACCAGTTCCTGTTCCATCCAAGACCCTAACTTCACTACCTGAAAGTATGACGTAATCGAAGTCCTTATTGTTGTCGACATCAGAAGGATCAATGTCAGCTGGATTTGGAATAGAAATAGAATTGATATGCGTAAAAGTAATTGATCGCGAACCAAGTGAAGAAGTGTTTTTAAGAATAGAGGCATTAAAAGAATCGCAAGCAACAACAATATCATCTAGTGCCAAGCCATCATCCATAGTGTAGTCAGCAACAGCAATATATAGCGGTCCAGAATCAGTTGACACATCTGTTTTTGTAAAGGTTCCTAAATTGTCGTTTGAAAGGATGGAAACAGAATCGCTACCGTTATTTGCAACAACTAAATCGTTTGCAGAACCATCATCATTAAAGTCACCAACTTCGATATCCACTGGGTCAATACCAACAAGTATTGGGGCATTTTCAGTGAAACCCTGCCACACTCCTCCACTCATGCCGTTGTTTATCAAAAGCACTACATTTCCAGCTGCGCCACCTACATTTTGGACAGACATTGCGACATCGAAATCCTTGTCGCCATCAAAGTCCGCTACAACCATATCAGTAGGTTCATTTGTTGACAAAGCAACTGATGCTCCAGAATCAAACAAAATTGGACCTGTAGTTTCGATAACAACCTCATCGCCGCCACGCAGACCGTTTATACCGTCCCATCTGATTTTGAGATTTGATGCTAAGCCCTGGCAGTAAATATTCGTAACTTCTCCGGTTGCTGAACCCGCTACTTCAATAAGATTAAAAGAATCAAATTCAGTGGGTGTATAGTCATCATCGAAGAACAAATTAATAGAACAGTTTAATTCAGCGTTACCCTGCACCTCAAGGGAATCAAAGTCGGAATTAGCGTTTGTCCCCTGAATATCGAAATGGAGTGAACCAACCGGATGTTTGTGAGAAGAACCATTTTCCTGATGTTTTAAATCACCTTGAATTATCATTTTTCCTATTCCACGTCCACCAGGATGTAGTTCGCCACTCTCATTTATTAGTTCACCATAACCAAGATAGCAGTAACCGTCGAGATTAAACTTACTACCATCACCAAGCCACATGCCATCGTATGCACTTAGGTATAGATTATCTTTTAAGGTTAAATCACCACCAAATAATTTTATTTCTGTGTTTGATGTAACATTTCCAATACCCTTAAAAGTTGCGGATGCATCAAGATAAGGCGATCCAATTCTTAGAGAATTCAATAAATTTAGTTCAACATTGAGCAAATCGTATATTACATCACCTTCTGTAATAATCAGATCCTGAATATATGTTGATTGTCCCAATGTTACATTAGAATCACTCCAATTAAACAATGTTCTACTTTGAGCGTTAGGGGTTCCTGATGGAAGCCAATTTTCTGGATCGGAAAACAAATTACTATTATTAGCAGTCCAAATATAGACACCATTGCTATTAGGCACATGTTCATAGGCGCCCATGTCAACAACTAGGCCACCATTTGAGTTGTTTCCCGTGTCAACAGTATATGGGTCATCTAACAGTCGATCGCTAAAATCAAGATCCAAAGAGCTGTAAACATAATCGCTATCTCCAGCATCAATACATGGTGATTGTTGTAGCAAACGGAAATCCTCATCTCCTGTGCCTGGCTCACCATCGCTGCCAAATTCATCCATAAAGATTGGATAGGTACTTATGTTTCCAACACCAGAATTAGAACCGTTCTGAATACAGTTGTAACGGCTCATCACTTCCGCACTATTGTCATAATAAATCTGACTATTATTGCCATTGACATCTTCATTACCCCAGAAGATATTGTTTATTGCGGTTGCCGTCGAATTTTGACCAATAAGTAAACCGCCAACAAAATCTGCACTATTTTGAACAACCGTATTGCTATATAAGTCTATCTGATACTCAGCAAAGATGGCACCACCATTGCCGGAATTATTGCCAATCAATAAACAGTTATCAACTTTAGTGATCCCAGAAGAATAGATTCCCCCACCACGATATACGGCATTGTTACCAGAAATAATGCAGTGACTTAGTGAAAGTTCGCAGTGTTCGGTGTCTATGCCAATAGCACCGCCATAGTCAGCAGAGTTGCCAGCGAAATAACATCCTCGAATTCTTGGATTTGCAGTAGAACCAAGACCATAATTTGTAATTAAAACGCCGCCTCCAGTCAACTCATTGGACCCGCCATTTGCATTGCCTTTAACAATGCGAACGCCATCAAGGAGGAGTGGGCTTCCTGAGAGATTATCAATGGTTACAACGTGATATACATTTTCACTATTGTCTCCACCGGAATCATCATCGCTATTGATATCTCCAGTTAAAAATACACGGTATAAATTCGGCATTCTTTCAGAAACATTTGATTCGTTACCAAAAAATCCACCATAGATTTCAACTCCCGAAGACAATCTATAACTTGCTTTTCTAGGGTCAGTGCTTCCGTCAAGATCAGTTGGAGTATATACACCCTCTGCAATCCAAATTTGATCACCGCTAACAGCAACATCCAAGGCGTCCTGTAAATCAGTGAATGCAGATGCCCAGTCAGTGCCGTTACCGGGCGCGAGGTTGTCAACATCAACGTACCAAATATCACTGCCTCCACCAGAGGATGGGTCGATAGTAAGTGTTCCTGGACCAAAATCACCACCATAACCACCTATGCGAATGTAGTAGACGGTACCTGCGGTGAGTGTGAAATTAATGGTCGAGAAATAAGCTTGGCAACCTCCACCTCCTCCAGATTGGTCATCCCCGTTACACGCGATTTGGTTTGTGCAACTTGTCTTATAAAGCACCATAGATGTGTCGTAACTCGATGGGTCGCAAGTAGTGAGTGTATGTGTACCAGTTGTTGTAGGTACATATTTAAACCAGATGTCTTGGCTGTTGTTCCAATTGAGATATGTGCCTAGGCACATGGACTCATCTGGTTCTGGTGTACTTGGAGTCGCATCTGTTGTATCAAAAGAATTTGCACCATCAATTGCAATAAATGGGTAACTGCATTCGTCACCTTGATATTGTCCCAAGGCGACGCTAGGTAAGCACAGAAGTGCAACAAGTAATAATAGTATTTTTGACATCTTTCTCGCCTTTGTATTCAATCCAAGTACTGGTCATACGTCATACGCTGATAGGACACAACTTTTCACTATGCCACATAATTGATTCAAAATCTATAAAAAACTGCTTACTACTTGTTTTTTTTTCTTTTTACCGTCTGATAGGTGCAAAAAACGGTGGTCACCTTACAGGTAGCGATTGCTCTTCTTGGCGATTCTTGCTGGACTTCGTAGACAACGCTCATGCCATCTGAGCCGATGACTTGTTTGATTGTTTAGTTGCCTACTTTGAGAACACAAGGGTGACAGGATTTGTCGCCACTTTCAGCGAATGCTGACAGTGCCGCCAAATCAGTCACGAAGATTTTGAGAGCCATTGGTAGTGGCGGGCAGTATGCTCTTTCACTGCCAATGGTTCTCAAAAGATTCCAAGACGCGAGTGAAACGAGCGGCTTACCGACTTTATGATAAAGTCGGGGTGACAGGATTTGAACTTTGCTTGCAAAGACCAAGTATCCAATGGCTGCTTTGCAGCCATATCCGTGTGCAAAGCACACGGAATCACACCGATTGAAAAATCCCCTCGGATGTTTACATCCATAGGGGATTAAAATCGCATTAACAGGATTTGTCGCCACTGTCAGCGAAAGCTGACA
This sequence comes from Phycisphaerales bacterium, assembly GCA_030748805.1. The sequence continues at coordinate 14,415 of JASMLG010000062.1, forward strand.
GTGCCGCCAAATTCAGTCACTGTGGGCGAAAGATTACAGGGAATGGACGGGCGCTTCGCTCTTACATTCCCTGTAATCTTGAGAACACAAGGTCGTGAGCGAAGCGAGCGACCTTACGACTTACTGATAAAGCCCTTCTATTGAAGGGCTTTATCAGTAAGTCGGGGTGACAGGATTTGAACCTGCGACCTCTTGTTCCCAAAACAAGCGCTCTGCCAAGCTGAGCTACACCCCGCGATTGCGGACGCGGCATTCTACTACAAATTACTGGGTCAATCCCAGTTGAAAACACCCTTTTTCCACGCGTATATGTACGCCACTATAGATGTGCCAAGGAAGAAAAGGATTCTGCCGAGGAATAAAGTCGCTTCTTCACTTCCTTGAGCGAGTTGAGAAAAATCAACTGCCCACGGATAAAGGAAGATAATTTCTATATCAAAGACAAGAAAAGTTATGGCTAAGATGTAAAACCGAATATTGAATCGTTTTCTTGCAGTCCCGATTGGATCCATCCCTGACTCATAAATAGAGTCCTTTATCTCCCCAGACCTCTTTGGTCCAAGCAGACTAGACGCAACAATATTGATTACTCCAAAGCCGACCGCCATCACGATTATTAGTAGAACGGGTAGGTAATTAGTGAAGTCCATGAGTGGGATTGTATCAAATACGAAACTAGTGAGGTGCAGGAAATCTAGCACTAGGAATTATCTCCAAGAGTTAACATCTTATGTGTACCTCAACTCTATGTGGTGCTGCCTTTTCACTTTGAAATGACAGCCACATTTGTCTAGTGCCTTGACATAAAAAACCCCCTGAGCCGGTGGTGGGTCCGACTCAGGGGGAGGGAAGAGAAGAAGTTTCCAAAGGAAACTTCAAAGGGTCGCTCAGGTCATCCTTGATCTGGGCGAAGAGCACAATTGAAAGAGACGTATTCTCCGACCATGGTGTTCCATGCGAGAATGGAACATGATGACTTCACCGTTCCATCGGCAAAACCATCTAGCAAGTGGTTCCTTCCTCTTACTTGAACATAATCAGTCATCCGTGTTGCCTCTAACAATTCCCATCAAGTTCTCTCCAATTTCTTAAGAACATCCAAGAGATTCACCGCATCTCTGGCATCTGTAACATGTTCCACTTCTAACAGTGATTTCTCCACAATTGGGACACGCAGGTGCATCACTTTGCATAGATGCCATGGCTTGACTGAGAGTTGACTGCACAACCGTTTCTTGTGCTTGTATCCCATCTGTTGAAACACTTGCTGTTTGCATTACGACTTGTCGTCTTGTCATCACAGTTGATTGTTCTGTCTTCACCTTTCCGGAATCCGATTTTTGTATACCACCACCCGATGTGGTTGAGGAATCTCGGGGAGTTGTAGTTACAGTATCTTCTTCTTGCCATCGTTTGTCCTCCTTGACAGTTGTTGGGCGTTTTGTTGTTTCTGAGTTTGCAGAAGGTGTAGTTCGGCTAGGTAAATTTGCTTCTCGATATCCATCAATGAATTGCATTCCCATCCATTGGAATATGTAATCAACCAAACTTTTAGCAAAAGGAATGTCTCTATTTGTTGTTATTCCCTGTGGTTCAAACCGTTGATAGGCAAATTTGTTTACCAAACTCTCGACAGGCACACCGTATTGCAAGGCAACACTGATGGCAGTTCCCAAACTGTCCATTAATCCGCCTATTGTTGACCCCTCCTTAGACATTGTAATAAAGAGTTCTCCGGGTCCGCCACTCTCGTACATCCCAACAGTTAAATAACCTTCGTGACCAGCAACATTGAAGTGGTGCGTAATACTTTTTCTAGTATCTGGAAGTCGTTTACGCATCGGCCTCTCGATAATTTTTTCAACTATTCGTTCGATTACTTGTGGCTTGTCTTGTTTTGCCATGTCAGCAGCCGCAACAACTTCTTTTGCAATTTCTTCATGTGCAGCCTCAACCTCAAGTTCGTCTTCAGTATCATCAAGGGTTGTATCGGCCTTTGAGTTTAGTGGTTGGCTAAGTTTGCAACCGTCTCGATATAGGGCATTTGCTTTTAAGCCAAGTTCCCAACTTAGCCAATACGAATTTGCTATGTCATCTGTTGTAGCTTCATTTAGAAGATTAATTGTTTTTGAAATAGCACCAGTTATGAATGGTTGGCACGCAGCCATCATTCGAATGTGCCCCTCAGATGCTATAAATCTAATTCCTGTTTCGCCGCACTTATTTGCGCAATCAAAAACAGGCAAGTGCTCTTCTGTTAAACCGGGAGCGCCTTCGATTGTTCCTGTACCACATATCCTTCTGTTTAATTCTTTCTGCTCATCCCTGTTTAATCCAAGAAGCGATAGGCCATTGAACGAAGGATTATTGGATGCTTGCTCTCTAGTTAATCCCTTTTCTTCGAGTATATGCTCTGGCATTTTCCACGGAGCAAAAGCAAATGACAAGTCAAATACTGTAGGTAGTGAGTCCTCAACAGAAAGAAGATCTTCTTCTGTGTATCTATTTTCGACAAGGAATGTGCGGAAAGAGATATCATCGCCTCCATCGGTGACTGAAGCTGGCATCTTTGTGTCAACAGATAGGGATCCAATAACGTATTGCATAATTTTTTCGACTTCATGCCCGCTATATCCGAGAGCAAATAGGGCTGGTTGTAATGATTGATTTGCAATTTTGAAATATCCACCACCTGCAAGTTTTTTAAACTTTGTGAGAGCAAAATCTGGTTCAACACCAGTTGTGTCACAGTCCATAAGAAGACCAATTGTGCCAGTTGGTGCAATTACCGTAACCTGTGCATTGCGGAATCCATTATTAGTGCCAAGTTCAATCGCTTCGTCCCATGCTTGAACGGCACGTCCGAGTAAAGCACCTGCATTAGTTATGTTTATTGAATCATCTAAGAAAAGTGAGTGATTAATTGGTACGGGTGCCACTTTCAATTTTTCGTATTCACCACTATCGCGAGTAATTCCGTTAGCAGCTCGTCGGTGGTTTCTGATTACTCGAAGCATATCTTCTGAGTTTTCCTCATAACCATCGAATGCACCAAGTTCTGCGGCCATTTCTGCGCTTACCGCGTACGATCGACCAGTGAGTGTTGCTGTAAGGGCACCACAGACAGCCCTTCCCGCTTCGCTGTCATAGGCAATGCCAGCTTGCATTAGCATTGCGCCAAGATTTGCAAACCCAAGTCCTAGTGTTCGATATTTCCAGCTTTTGTAAGCGATAGCTTCGGATGGAAATGCCGCCATCAATACGGATATTTCGAGTACGATTGTCCACAAACGTACTGCGTGTTCAAAAGAATCAACATCGAACATTCGTGTTTTGCTGTCATAGAATTTGAGTAAGTTGAGGGAAGCTAGGTTGCAGGCAGTGTCGTCCAAAAACATGTATTCACTGCATGGGTTCGATCCATTTATACGTCCGCTCTTTGGACACGTGTGCCAATCATTTATAGAAGTGTCAAACTGAACACCTGGGTCAGCACAATGCCAAGCAGCGTCACATATTGTGTTCCAAAGATCACGAGCTGGAATTGTTTTCGTAATCTCACCATCTGTTCGGCGAATTAAATGCCAATCACCTTCGCGGTCAACTGCTTCAAAGAAATCATGCGATAGCCGAACGGAGTTGTTTGAGTTTTGACCAGAAACCGTTTGATATGCTTCACCGTTGAAATCGTAATCAAGAGTTAAACCCAATTCGCTAGCACGTTCCTTTTGTTCATCTGATAGATGTTTCATCCCCTCGACTAGTGCTGCAACTTTGAGTTCTTCGCGCACCTTCCAATTTATAAACTCTTCTATATCTGGATGGTCGACATCTAGCGTAACCATCTTTGCAGCACGCCTTGTTGTACCGCCTGATTTTATAGCACCAGCAGCTCGGTCTCCTATTTTTAAGAAACTCATCAATCCACTGGACTGACCACCACCAGAAAGTTGTTCGTCACTTCCGCGTAATGAAGAGAAGTTTGACCCAGTACCAGAACCGTACTTAAATAGGCGAGCTTCGCGAGTCCACAAATCCATGATTCCGCCTTCATTCACAAGGTCGTCATTGACAGATTGAATAAAACAAGCGTGCGGTTGTGGATGTGAATACGCGTCTTCTGCAAGAGTAACATTGCCTGTTTCTGGATCTGCAATGTAGTGGCCTTGAGCTGGTCCAGAAATTCCATAAGCCCAATTTAATCCAGTGTTAAACCATTGTGGGCTATTTGGAGCGCTGACTTGATTCAACAGCATCCAACAAAGTTCATCATAAAACGCTTGTGCATCTTCTGGTGTGTCAAAATAATCGTGTGATTCTCCCCAACTTCTCCAACAACCCACAAGCCGGTGAATTACTTGGCGTACAGATGTTTCTGGGCCTGTAATTGGATTGCCGGTGTCATCTACTTTTGGTGTTCCATCTTCATTCATCTGTGGAACGCCGGCTTTTCGGAAATATTTACTCATCATAATATCTGATGCTAGTTGACTCCACTTTGATGGAATCTCGGCGTTGTCCATTTCGAAGACAATCGAACCGTCGGTGTTTGTAATTTTTGTTGAACGTGTCGACCATTCAACTGATTCCCAAACGTTGCTATTTGCTGTTGTAAATCTTCTTGTTATTTTCATCTTTGCTACTTTTGCTTCCGTGCGTTTTCTATCGTTGGCAACTTCCTACATTTACTTAATTGAAACCGTTACCTAGTAACAATCGTTCTTCAGACCAGACACTTGCTCAGGTTCATAGTCATTTATTAAAATCAATGATCATCCACTCTCCTCACTTACCCGAACTCTTGCAAATGAGCGTTTTTTTCAAGAAAAACACCTCTTTGTGTGGTTTTTTCCAGTCATTTACTGCTTTTTCTTGTTCTAGTGCAGTAATGTTCCTGTGTAGTTCCACAGTTGCCTATCGTACTACTACATCTTGGGTCTGCAACTACTTAAACCACAAAATCTAGTGCCAATTTTATTTTTTTTGTAAATCGTTTTACAACTTGTACTTACAGCTTGCGAAAGAAGTGAAGTTGGATGTGGATATGTTGTCATAAGTGAACTTAGGCAACTTGTTTGTGCTTTTTTGACGATTAAAAGCGGTTTCTGGTCGGTTTGGCTCTTTTCGGCATTACACTGCCCCAGTGATGAGTTCCAATGAATTGGCAAGTAAGTTGACTGATGCCCAACAAGAAGTAGTAGCACATATTGATGGCCCGCTGCTTGTTCTGGCTGGTCCCGGATCAGGAAAAACAACCGTTGTTACACAGCGTATTGCTAATTTGATTTCAAGTGGAGTACAACCGTGGAATATCCTAGCACTTACTTTTACTAACAAGGCGGCGCAAGAAATGCGCGATCGAGTTTTGAATATTCTTGAACAGGACTCCCTACATGTTCGAGGTTTAACGGTATCAACCTTTCACTCGTTTTGTGCAAGAGTATTGAGGGATTGGGGAGATAGAATAATTGGGACTAACTCTTTTACTATTTACGATACAAGTGACCAGAAAAGTGCAGTAAAGCAAGCAATACGCGAGTGTGAGTTAAGTGATAAAAATTGGCGTCCATCTTCTGTTTTGTCAGCGATAAGTAGTGCCAAGAACAAATTAACAGATGTAGATACTTTTGAACAGGAAGCATTTGATTTTTACTCAAAGTCCATTGCTAAGTTGTATCGTGCTTACGAAAATGTTTTGCGAAGAAACGATGCTGTTGATTTTGACGATTTGCTTTTGAAAACAGCACAACTTTTAAGCCGAGATCAAGAAGTAAAACAAAGTTTGGAAGATCGTTATCAATACTTGATGATTGATGAATACCAAGATACAAATCACGCACAGTTTGTTATAGCAAACTGCATTGCAGCGAATCACAGGAATATATGTGTTGTAGGAGATCCAGATCAGTCAATTTATGCTTGGCGTGGTGCGGATATTTCAAACATTCTTGAATTTGAAGAACACTATCCAAACGCTACAGTGATACCACTTGGAAGAAATTTTAGAAGTACAGGTCACATTGTTGCTGCATCTGCTTCACTTATCGAACAAAACCGTTACAGGAAATCGAAAAAACTTTACACAGAACTTGATGATGGAAACCAGCCAATAGTTGTTGCTGTTGGAGACGAACACCAAGAGGCAGAAAGAATAATAAGTGAAGTTAATAAGTTACGTGACGAAGGTGTACCACCAAAGGAAATGGCTGTTCTTTATAGAGTTAATGCACTTAGCCGAGTTCTAGAAGATTCATTTAGAAACGCTAGTATTCCTTATGTGGTCGCAAGGGGTACAGCATTTTATGATCGCAAAGAAATCAAACAGGCGCTTTCTTATTTACGATTATTAGTTAATCCAAAAGATGACGTAGCATTTTCTAGAATTATTAACACTCCAACAAGAGGTATAGGTGCAACAACATTAAACCGTCTTGTAAGTTTAGCAAACGCCAAAGGCATGTCTTTGTTAGAAACGACCGAGATTACTACGAAAGATCATGGGTTTACTTCTAGGGCTGTTGCTTCGATGAACAAGTTCGCAAATACATGTAAACAGTGGAGCATAGATGGTAGGTCTGAAAATAGTTTAACTGCAGCTGGTTCTCTTGCCGACTTAGTCGAACGAGTTATTCGCGAATCAGGTTTAGAGGAGTTCTATTCAAAAACGCAGGCAGAAGACGATTCAGAGCGCTTGCAAAACTTAGAAGAATTGGTTTCTGCCGCTTCCGAGTTCGAAGAGCGATTTGAGGAAGATGATGATTCACCACCAACTCCGCTTCATCTCCTATACGCATTTCTAGAAAATGTTGCGCTGGTTAGTGATGCTGATGCTGTTGATCCAAGAAATGGTGCTGTGACATTGATGACCCTACATGCCGCAAAAGGGCTTGAGTTTGATTTTGTTGCAATTATTGGTTTAGAAGAAGGTCTATTACCACATGAACGGTCAAGGTCAGACGAACATCAATTGGAAGAAGAGCGCCGAATTTGTTACGTTGGTATTACAAGAGCAAGAAAACACCTTCTATTAACCAATGCTTACAGAAGAACGCAAAGGGGAATCAGCAATAGAACAATTATAAGCAGATTTATCCAGGAGTTATCAGGTGTATGCTCAATGCAAGAGTTAACTAAAGATCCATGGGATATTCCAGATGTAGACATCAACTCCAATGAGATTACTGTTGATACTGTAGTCAGGCACAAAAGATTTGGAGTTGGAAAAGTTATCAGGGTTATTCGAAGACCTCGTGGCTCGACTGTTTCTGTTAGATTTAGTGGAGGAACAAAACATCTGGTTCTTGAATATGCAAAATTAGAAATTGTCCAAAACGGTATCTCCCCAAACTTTTAATGGGTGTAACAGATTCACAAGAGGTCTTGGAGTTGTGTAAAACACAGGGTTTTGCATTGTCTGGAATAGCAAAAGCAGAAAGGACTAGCCACGAGTCATCTATTATCCGCTGGCTTGAAGAATCTAAACATGGGGAAATGGAGTGGTTAAACAGAAACGTTGACGTTCGGCTTGATCCATCTACATTAGTAGAAGGAGCTAAATCAATAATTTGTGTTGCTGATAGGTATGGCGAACTGAATGAAAAGCCGCTTCCTGATGGAAAAGGAAAAGTTGCTCGTTACGCTCAGGGTATGGATTATCACATGGTTATTAAACGTAGATTGCATCATATATGCGATCTACTGAAGGAAAAGTGTCCGGAAGAAACGTTTAGAACTTGCGTGGATACCTCGCCGCTATTAGAGAGAGAGTTTGCAGCAAAATCAGGTATAGGGGCTATCGGAAAACACACTTTGCTCATTGAACAGGGGATAGGGAGTTGGATTCTTCTTGGAGCAATTGTTACTACTTTAGAATTAGACCCAACGCCTAGCAAAAAAACAGATCCTTGTGCAACATGCACTAACTGCATTGATATGTGTCCAACAGATGCAATAACACCGTGGAATGTAGATGCAAGGAAATGCATAAGTTATCTAACAATAGAACACCGAAACGAAATTGAACCCAAGTACTACAAGAAGATAGGCAAGTGGATTTTTGGATGTGATATTTGTCAAGAGGTCTGTCCGCACAATCAACCAACCCAAAAGGCATCTCTTGTTCAAAAACACGATGCTTATGAAACCATAGTGGAGTCGCTAGACGTACAAGAAGTAATTGCTTGGGATGAGGAATCTAGGAAGATGGCTATTAGTGGAACATCTCTAAAGAGAGCGAAATTGAGTATGATGAGAAGGAATGCAGTAATTGTTGCTGGGAACATACTTCTTGAATCGCAGTGTTCAGAACTGCTCTTCAAAATCGAACAAATTGCACGTAATGATGAAGATCCAATTGTGCAAAAGTCCGCGACTGAAGTTCTTAAATTATTGAATAACTCTGCTAGTTGACGTCTTAGAATCCACCCGCGCCCATTGATAAGGCAAATGCATCTTCAATTTGTTTGATTGTTGTTATTTGACCGTTGTTTATCTGATCAGTGATATTGTTCATGAAATCAACCATTGGTCCGAGCATATCGATAATCATAGAAGCCATTAAGACCGCTTCGGATGAGTTGCTAAGAGATATTTTCCAACCATCAGATGTCTTTTCAAGATCCTGTGTGATTCCAGCAATATCAACAACAGTTGCTTTGTTATCACCATTCATCGTCAAGGAGTTTGAATCAAGATTGACTTTATCCATACCTGAGGATGGTTGGGATGATTTGAAAACAGAAACAGCATCTGCACCCATGTTTGTTCTAATTGCAATCAAAATATTTGCACCACTTGTTGTGATTTCCTGCAAGAAGTCAATAAAGCGATTGCTTTCTTCATCTTTTGGGTTGTAAAAGAGAGAGAGATTTGGTGCAGGAGAAGTTCCGTCCATTTCACCAAAAGATGAAACGTTATTGAAAGCTGAAATTAATTCTTGTGGACTTGCAAAACCAGAAGTTACTGTTGAAGTATTTTGAGTACTACCTGTAGAATAATCAGGAGTATCAGGCACAATTGTTTGTGATGGTTCAACTCCTTGCAGGACTAAAATTCTTGTGTTTAATTGATTTGCAAGAGCATCGGTCTGAGTCCCAGCACTTGCAGCTAGTTGTTTTGCATTTTCAAAGGCACTAATTGCATTAATTGTTGACTGTTCAACCTCTGCTTGAACTTGGTTACTCAATTCAAGCCATTTGTTTGAGGAAGTAACAATTCCGTTTTGGATTAACGAAGTTAGTGCTCGAAATTCTTCAAGCAAAAAATTACGCCTTGCCTCTTCGATATTGCCTAGTGTCCATTCCAAGTCAAGTTTCCACATAGCGGATGCTTGTTGGATTTCTCGGGAGTTGGCTCTACTTCGTTCCGAACTTTGTAAGGAGTCATGTATTAACGCTATTGCGACATCCCATTTGGACTTCAAATTACTTGAACTAGCAATTGCATCGTTCATCGTCTCAGCAACTTTGTTATCTAACTCATCTGCAATTTGTAATAAATTTGCAGCATTTGTTTTTGACGACTCTTTAAGTTTGCGAAGTAAATCCCTAGTGTTCTCCATACCATTGAGAATGGAAGCGATTGCCTCAAGTTCTGCTCTTGCATCTTCAAGCATTGGAACTGTGTCAATCTGTGATTCAAGCTCTATAGATGCAGCAGACATATCAATTTGCTGTGATTTGCGAATGGTTCTTACACCATTCTTGAAAGCCCTGTGCCCTTCAATAATTCCTTTGTTATCTGCTTCAGTTAGAAGAGCTTCTCCTTCTTCTCGTAACACAAACGCTTCTTCTCTAGCAGTTCCGCTTTGTGATTCAAGTTGAGATAATTCAGAAGTTGCTTCTTCCAGTTGTTTATTATATTTATCTAGTTTTAACTGTTGGGCATTTTCAATTTCTTTTGATTTGTCAGCACTTACGTTATCAACTTTTGAATCCATCGCAGTCGCAGTTGTTCGAAGTATTGATACCTGTTCTGATTGGTTAATAGCAAGTTGTAGTTTTGCTCTTACTTCATTCGTTTCAGTTACTAAAGATTGAATTTTAATATTTGCCAGTTTCTCTCGAGCAGTTGAAAGCAACATGTTTTTACTGCTAGTTTGCGTTTGTGAAGATGGTCTAACCAATTTGGCTTTATTGATTATTTCTTGAAGTGACTGCTCGTTGTTTGAGTTTATAGCGAAGTCAAGATCAAAGATTAAAGCGTCAAGCGTCTCTTGGATTGAGTTCTCGCTTTCGGGAGAATTCTCACAGCCAATGGTAGTAAGCGAGAGGGCTGAAACAATCGAAAAGAAACAAAAATGTTTTAAAAGGGTACGCATGTAGATAATAGTTCCTGAATTATGGCAACCAAACTAATTTTGGTGCGAGAAATGACCTGTTTAGGTTAGAGCAGTGTACCAATCCAAGAGGTGTTTGGTTGTATATTTTCTTACTGTGTCAGGAAATGAGATTAACATGCGTTTTTTTGGCTATTAATCGGGTAAAGGTGTCATTTCAATATTTTTGCCACGAGCAACCTCAACTCTCCAGTTGAGCGTGAAACTGTTATCTCCAGTCATGTTTGCTGGAATAGTAGAATCCCACCTTAGCAAACCAAGCGGGCGGTCGGTTTCTAGGTAATAAACATCAGAAGAAAGCGGCAAAGAAAGGTCCTTTATAACTACTTCAATTTCTTCGTTTCTCGAAACAGGAATTCGATCCCAAATACGTAAATCAATACTCTCGTCATGTCCGTTTGAAATTTTGATTAAGTAATCATAAATGGTTTGTTTACCGCTCGAAAACATTCCTGTTGAAGAGGTAATCTTCTCAAGCAATGCCTTTGATGAAGTAACGATTGGATCTATTCCTAAGTCCAAGGGGAACTTTTCATTTGGTGCAACGGTTTGGAGGTTCGTTTTGCCAACATAGTCACCTCCGTGAAAAATAGATGCTCTCCCAGGGAGAAGGATGTAATCGCTCTCGTTCGTCACATTGCTTCGGATGAAAACACTGTCAGTTATCATTGGTACTGCAATTCGGAATAAATCAGCGGTTGTTTCTATTGAAGCAATAGAAGTTGTTTGCCTGTCTTTGGCATTGGATGGAATAGTTACAGTCCTAGGTAGAACAAAACTTACAGCAGGGCCATCGCCTACTATACTCGCAGCAGCGGAAGCTGCTTCTACAAGACCTTCACTAGAAGCATCCAAAAGGTTAAGCGAGGTGCCAAGTTTCATAGAACGACGAACTTGTGGGTTTACAGGTGGAGTCGTTACAGGTACATAAACATCGACAAACCAAGGGTGTGGCATTGGTGGTGTAGTTGATTGTTGAGGTTGTGCTGTAGAGAGAATAAGTGAAACATCATTCCAGTTTTCCCCTGTCTTTTGTGCAATTTCAGCATCGTAATCGATAGTAATTTCATTGCCTTTGCTGTTTGCTCTGATGGAATATGCTGGTTGCCAATTCGCGTTTGTTACAAGATATGTTAGTTTTACAGTTACCGTACATTTGTTTTTTACAGCAATGTCAACAATTGCATCAATTTGATTCCGTTTTTCGTGACCTATATCCCGCTTTCGTTGTTCTAACGTAAGCAGAATCTTCTTCAAATCCTTGTTTTTTGATTCGTTTTGAATTTGTTTTAGTGTTAACTCGGACATTTGTTCGCCTATAAAAACAAGTTGTTCGTCAAAGTTTTCAAGATTAATCGGTGGTGCTTTGTCATTGCTTGCATGCTCAATTAATGTTTTAAGCATGTCAATCTGCAGCCCAATCGCTTTGCCTTCTGAATTAACTTGATCAATTAACTCCTCAACTTCTTCAATTTCCTTATCGATTTCAGCAACTAATTCACTGTTATCTTTGGCAATTGGTTTGTTGGAGGTCTCGACACTAAGCAAAGAAGCGTTGTCGCTAACATGTGCTTGAACTGAATCAAGGTAGGCACTACTTGGTAAGTCACGAAAAAACAAAGCGTGACCTCCTGCTTCAAGATCTAATGAGGTTGTTCTGGTAATTGAAGCCCTGTTGCGATATAGAGTAACTGCAGATATCGTGGAGTTGGCTTCTGCGGGCTCATAATTTAGAGAGACCTGTGCTTGAAGTTCTAATGAAAGAATTGCTGTTGTAATCAGTGCCAGTTTGTATCCATTCATTGTTGTACACTCCTTACTTGATTTATTTATACATGCCTGCGACCCATAGTGGAGAATATTCCAGCGTCTTGCAATAAAGTAGCAATACGTTCTTTATCAGGTAGTTCAGAGGAACGAATGGTTTTAACCAGTATTGCACGTTCTTCTTCAAGATCAAGATAACGTAGAGCCAACCCAGCTAAATCTGGATTTTCCATCGTTTCAAGATATTCAAATCCCTCTCGGTAAACAATTCTTGCTGCAAGTGATTTTGCCATCATCCATTGTAAATAAGCACTTGGCATCTTATTCCATAATGAGTCACCAACTCTTTCAATCAGAACTTGAGGAAAATGTTCAAGCACAAGTTTTCGCAATTCGATTTTCTGAGCATTATCCATGTCGTCCCAGTGCGCGATAATTGAATCAGATACACGTGACATTATTCTGCTGATGCGGATACTCATTTCAGGAAGAGGTGAGTGTGGATGATGTTGGTGAAGTCTCGCAAGCAACTCAGCTTCAGATCTTGCAAGTTTTCGTAGTTTCACAAGTACTTGTTCGACGAATGTTTCTTTTATATCCATGAACTCTTGTTCATTTAGGAGCATACAAGCGCCAATCTCAAAACTTGAACAAATTACACCACATTTATTGGCAGAAGAATCCTTAAGAATGAGAGTCCCAACATTAGATAGTTCTCGTCGTGCGTCAGGAGTTAAAAAGAGATTTGCACCCTCAACAATAACTTTAGCACTTGGCGAACCATCTTCTTTCAAGTAATTTTTCCAATTTCCTCCATGAATTGTTGCTGGCCTACCGCCACATGGGATGAAAGCGTCTGACTCAAGTCGATTATGCATGGTGTTTCTTAGGTGTACACCATCTGGATCTTCTACTGAAACAATTTTCCCGTTTGAGCCAAGTTTTGTTTTATCAAAGTTAGCAATTGGAAGAGATTCACTAAATAACCTTAGAAGTTCAGAATGATTCAAGCCATTTGGATCTTCTCCGCATCCTGAGCCATCTGCTATGCCGATAATTTTTACTCGGTTACCGTATTCACGGTTTAAAATTCGGATACCGTTTCCTGCAACGTCTCCGTCTGGTCCACCAGTAATCTTAATCGTAAAGGTGTCTTCATCTGGGTTTATTCCCACTGCACGTAGCGCTGTATCTAGGAATACAATAACTCCCTCGCTGGTCACACCGTATTCCTTGTGATTAATTCCAGCGCCTGGTTTTGAACTCATAAGAGCTGTAGGCATTGGGTAACCTCGCCGTTTTGCTCGATCAACAACCCAATCGATTAACTTTGGAGATATGTTTTCATCTGGTCCAAGGTAAATTAATTCCTCATGTTTCAGTCGGTCAACAACTTTTGAACTTGTTGCTTCGTCTGGAGTTATGAGGTCAAGGATTGAGTTAACGAATGCTTTGACACTTCTGCTAACTCTGCCTGTTGGGTGAACTAGGATTGCAGCTTTTGCTCCGCCCTCAGGTATGTCTTTGTTTTTAAGTTGTTGGGCAAACGCCAAATTGTATGCTTCGTCATATATGCGTTCATGTTCTCTTGAGAATTGTTCTATACCCTTTGGATGAATCGCTCGAACTCCACCACGGGCAATATCACGAAAACGAACATGAAAACCGTTGAAGTCACGCCCATGGACAAAAAACGTACCAAACGGACATTCAGGTCTTTCGTCAGTGACAAGCAATGAAGGGTCTATTCGCATTGAAAGCGCGTAGCGATCTTCAATAAACAAGTTTGTTCTGCGAACAGAATGTACCGCTTCTAACATTTTTAACAACAGAGTTCTTGCATCTTCAAGATCTACTGCGTTGTTTATTTTTTCAGTTAGGTTAGCGTATTCGGATTCAAAATCATTATCAGATAGCGGCTTGTCAGGATTGAACCTATTCCTAAATAGTTCTGCAATGCGGTAAGAAATTTCAATGTTCTCTCGCGAAAGTGTATCGAGACGTGTAGGGTTGAATGCGTATGGATTTCGTTTAACTAGAACTTGATAAGTTAAATCTAAAAGTGCGGTAATTATTTCAGCGCCTTCAAGACCAACATTTGGATAGTCATAGCCAAGTTTCACTGTTCTTGGATCGAGCCATTTCAGTCGCAGAAGATCTGAACTAACCTCTCTCCAAAGTTCAGAGTTTTTGTCGATTGGACCTCCGTCTGGTCCTTGAACAACACATCCAACTAAAGTAATCCAACCGTTTTCCCTATCATCGATGCTGTCGAGATATGCACGATGAATATTAATTCTTGATTTGCTTAGACGGTTAGCAATCCGTTGAAGCATTGAGCGTCTAGTTGAATTGCTTACAGCAACGATAATTCGACTAAGGGTAGGATCGCTTTCTTTTTCTAGAGCAACAGTAGTTCCGTCTGTACCCGTTAACCGTTGAACTAATTGCCAATGTTTTACCATTCTTAGTGGGGTAATAGCCGAGACATAGTCAGAAGAGCACAGAGAAAAATAATCTCTGACTCGATCCGGAGTTAGTTCAGGTAAGTGTTGCTTTGCATAATCAATTGTTAGTTCAATTTGTTTTTTATGCTGTGGATCATCCATTGAAAATGGTTGGGTTTCTCCAAACTCAAAGGTGTCTAGAACTAGTCCACCATCACTTGCAGTGTGGATTTTTGCAGCTCGAAGGGTTTGATCCCAAGGTAGTTCTTGCATCAGCTCAGCTAAGACCCCAGGATAGTCAAGCGGTCTCATGAATGTCCACTCTGAACCATCTTCGGTTCTTAGTGTTAACTCAATAGGTCGTCCTGAAGCTTTAGCTGCAATGATTGCTCTTAAATGAGCAAGTTGGGTTTCTTCAACTGTGTCCTGAAAATACATCAAAGGCATCTGATCTAGGAACCAAGGAACTGTTTCTTCTGCTGTGGTTCGTAAACTGGTTGTGACCTTATCAATTACTGAACTGGGATTATCTGGTTTACTGCCGATGGGCTGCTTTGATTGGGTTGCCATTTGCGTATTAGACCTGTTTGTCCACTTCAATTCAAGTGTGAATGGGGACAATCACCAAATGTGACTGTCACTTTGAAAGCGGAAAAGCATATTGGGCTGTGGGATGGATGTGGTCATCAATGCTGTAGAATGCCAAAATCGTGAAGACAGCAGTTTCAGTAGGTCATTTTGATGCAGTACATGTAGGTCACTTAGCGCTGGTTCACAAAGCCAGAGAACTAGTCGGTCAGGATGGATGTGTTGAGATGTGGAGTTTTGATCCTTCGCCAATGTCGGTTATTAATCCACGTCTTGACTTTGGCCGATTAACAACATTTGATCAAAGAACTAAATTGCTACTTGATGCTGGGGCGGATGATGTAATTATGATTAAACCTAATTTGTCACTTTTGTCCCAAACTCCTGAGGGTTTTGTGTCTTCTATTTGTTCAAAATCAAACCCAGATTTTTTTGTTGAAGGAAAAGGATTTCGATTTGGAGAAAATCGATCAGGAAACAACGAAATACTACGGCAATTAGGTAAACAATATAACTTTACTTCTATAGAGGTTGGTGAGATTGAAGTAGAACTCAGTGATGGTGTAATGTGTTGCGCAAGCAGCACATTAGTTAGATCATTAATGTTGGAAGGAAGGGTGGAAGATGCAACAAGGGTGCTGGGGAGACCAGTTCAAGTTCAGGGTAACGTTGTAAAGGGTAATCAACGTGGTCAAACCATGGGAATTCCAACTGCTAACCTTGTGGATATAGATCTGATGCTACCCAAATCAGGTATTTATGCTGGTACAGCGATTGTTGATGATGAGACCTACATATCTGCAATTAGCATTGGCACAAACCCAACGTTTGGTTCTAATGGTATGGTGGTTTGTGAAGTACACTTAATTGGTTATGATGGTCCCTTGAATCATTACGGTTGGCGATTGAGTGTTAATATAAACAACAGGATAAGGGATCAACTCAAGTTTGACTCACAGGAGAAACTTCGAGAAGCAATTCTTAGTGATATAGAAACCTCAGTCAAACTTGTAGAAAGCAATAGATGACATCACAAACCAGTGTTTACGAATCAACAACATGCTATGCGGGAATTGCCAAACGTATAGTAGAAGCAAATCATATAGTTATTACTACTCACAGGAAACCTGATGGTGATGCGATGGGATCCGTTATTGGACTTTGCCGTGGATTAAAAAGTATCGGTAAACAAGTCGAAAACATTTTTATTGGTCCGATTGAACATGGTCTAAAACTTTCTGCAGGTGATACTCCTATTAGAGTAATTGAAGAGGACGGGCTTCCTTCTGATGATCCAGATCTTGTGATAGTTGTAGATACCGGAGCATGGGCACAACTTGAAAAGCTTACTCCTTGGCTTAAAGATAGGAAGGAGATAGTCATTGGGCTAGATCACCACGCTAATGGGGACGATGTTGCAAAGGAACGAATTGTTGACACATCAGCAGCTGCATGCACACAAATAGTGATGGCACTTTTTGAAGAAATGGGAATTGGTCTTGGGACTGGAAAGGACTCTATCGCAGAAGCTCTTTTCATCGGTCTAGGAACAGATACCGGTTGGTTTAGATTCTCTAATGCTGATGCTAGATGTTTTTCTGACGCTTCAAAATTATTAGAGTGTGGGATAGATAGATATCAAATTTACCGAACCCTTGAAGAAACAGCAAGACCAGCAAGAATGGAGTTGTTGCAAAGGATGCTTGCTAGCATTGAATATGCTGGTCCAGTTGCGCTTATGTCATTGCGTAGTATCGACTTTGTTGAGACAAATGGCTCAAGTACTGACATAGTTGGCTTAGTCAACACTCCAATGGTGCTTGAAAATATACAAGCATCAATTTTGCTAACAGATTCTGATCCGAGTGTTACTAAAATAAGTTTTCGTTCTAAGCCAAGTTTGCCAAACAAGCCCTATACACTTATTGATGTCAATCTTCTTGCGGGTCGTTTTGGTGGGGGTGGACACGTTCATGCTGCAGGGGCACGTGTTTTTTTACCCCTAGAAGAAGTAAAAGCGACTCTAATCGAATTCCTTGGCGAAATATGATTATATTTCAACTTATGTAGCATACAATTAGGGTTCAAGGTAATTGAATGAACAAATTGCATAACATTGCAAATCGTGCCAAGTTTAGGTTGCAACTAAATTCAAGCCTACATTCCACCGCTAAGTTATTGATATATCTAAGTTGTGTTGTATTAATACTTGCAATTGTAGACCGAATAAGTGTAGCTCCAGTCATTGTTTGGAACGTTGTATGGATAATTGGTGCAATAATTGGAGTTGGCATTTTTGCTTATCTATGGAACAGAAAATCGCTCTCTCAACTTGAAGCAGCAGCAGAAATTGATCAACGAATGCATTTGAGGGATCGGATTTCTTCTGCAATCGCTTGTGAACACCAAGAAAACAATCCTTATTATTCTGCATTGAAAGAAGATGCTATCTCTGTTGTAGAAAGTAAAAAAGTTCAAGAAAAACTTTCGAGTAGTTTTCCAATTTCTTTTCCAAAAGAGTTAAATGCTGTTATAGCAATCGCATTTGTGACATTCTTTGTTCTATTATCACCTCAGTGGGGATTCTGGAATGGAAAACAAGATGGAACAGAACACTCTTCTGTAATCGCTTCAAGGGAGAACATTGAACAGTCAATAGACACTGTTCTTGAGAAATTAACCGAAGATGAATCATTAAGTTCTTCTCTTGAGGATGAACTTGATGAACTTTCTGCAACATCTGCAGACACAATCAGTGACCCAGAAACATTGCGGCGAGAAGCGCTTCGGAAAATCACTGATTTACAGAAGCGACTTGATGAAATGCTTCAAGAAGATGACCCTCTTACTTTTGATGAGATGACTAACAGAATGCAAGCAATAGAGTTGCCAAAAAACTCAAAAACATTACCTCTGGTTGCAGCAATGAAAAATGGAAATTTTGATCAAGCAAAAAAAGAATTTGAAAAACTTCAAGAGAAAATGGAATCAGAGAAACTGTCTGAAGAAGAACGAGAAGAACTAGCGAAATCACTCGAAGAACTGGCAAAACAACTTGAGAAACTTGCCTCTGCAAACGAGTCGCTTTCCTCAGCACTTTCTGCTGCTGGAATGAATGGAGAACTTGCAAATAACTCTGAAGCAGCTATGAAAGCAATCAAGAACTCTAATCTAAGTGAGGAACAGAAAAAGAAATTACTAGAGTTACTTAAAGCCCAACAGCAAGCGAGCAAAATGTGTAAAAAAATGAGTTCTTCTTGTAAGAAATGTTCAGGTGGCAATGGTGATCAAGCAATGGCTAACGAACTTGCAAAATTAGACGCTATGCAAAAGTTTAAGACAAAAGCAGAACTTGCAAAAAAGGAATGCCAAAATGCTGTAAAAGGGATGTGCAATAGTCCTGGCTATGGGATGAGTGGAACTGGAGGTATTGGACAAGGCAATGGTGACAAGAATCGGGTAAAGGAGACGGCTACAAAGGGAGTTCCTGAACGATCACCAGTTCACACAATCGAAGGCACTATTATTGCACGACAATTATTTGAAGGAGGTCTGTTGACTACTAATGAATCAACTTCGACAGTTAAGGAGACGGTTCTAACTCAACAAAGAAATGCAGAGCAAGCAATTGCAGATGAAGAGATTCCAAGAAAATATCACGATTTACTTAAACATTATTTTGGACAACTAGAAGAATTGACGGAATCCTCAAATGGCAGCACGACTAAAAGTAGCGATTAGTTTCCTCTGTGTTATTTTTCTAATAAGTTGTGGCTCAAACGAAACTCCAAAAGTAACAGTTTATGTTTCTGCAGATGAACAGATTGCAAGAACAGTTTTCAATTTGTTTACGGAACGTACTGGCATTGAGGTTTTGTGGGTCGGGGATACTGAGTCCTCTAAGACAACCGCTTTAGTTCAACGTTTGATTAGAGAAAAAACAAACCCTGTTGCAGATGTGTTTTGGTCATCAGAGATTATTGGTACTATTAATTTAGCAGATGAAGATGTTCTTACTTCATACACTTCAGAAGTAGCAGAAAAATGGCCAACCAATAACCGCGATGACAAATACAGATGGTTTGGCTTTTCACCAAGAGCTAGAGTAATTGCCTATGATCCCACAAGAACCAAGACAACTGACTTGCCATCCATGTGGTGGGAGTACGATCAAGCGGCAATGGCAGATCCTAGATTTGGTACTACTGGGACACACCTTGCAGTGATGTCAACATTTCCTGAACAATACGACAAGTTTACTAATAAGGTAAAGGGCAATTATTTGCTAGGTGGAAATGCTGCCACTGTCAGAGCAGTGGTGAATGGTTTAGTAGAGTTTGCAATGACTGATACAGATGATGTTCATGCAGCAAAAGAGAATGGCGCGTCAATTGAAATGTATTACCCAAGACATCATGAAGGAGAGGGCGGTGGAACATTATTGATTCCAAACACAGTTGCAATTATAAATGGCTGCAATCATCCTGACTTGGCAGGAACGTTTGTGGACTTTATGCTAAGTGATGAGGTTGCAATAGTGCTAGCAAGGTCTCCTTCACACAATATTCCATTGCAGGGACATCTTGCAAAGCAATTTCCTGAGTTGGTTGTAGAAGATCCTCTTGTAATCGACTTTGCCAAAGCTGCTGAAATGCATAAGAAAATTATGCCATCAATCATTGATACACTCCTCGGAAGCAATGAAAAGTAATATTCTTTTTTTAGTTATTTCAATCTGTCTAGCTGCAGTAGTTATTTATTTCCCGGTTCTATTTGTTGGTGCTTCAGTAACAACTACCGATTCAATCTCGATACCACAAGGGGAAATTATCGTACGAACTTTATTATGGTCTATAGGTGTTGGTCTTATTTCAACAATCATAGGTTTCCCAATTGGCTTGCGACTTTCATCTGTGAAACCAAATTTTAGAATTGGGATTATAGTCGGGCTATTGATTACACTAGCAATTCCCGCATACGCATGCTTTTATGCATGGTGGCAATTGTGGCCAGCAGGTACTTGGCTCCACTCATATTTTGTAAAAAATTCACTGGTGGAATTTGCTACAAAGACGAGTGTGGTATTGGCGCTTGTTGGATGGTCTTTGCCAATTCCTGCTCTGATTTCATACATGTCATCAAGTTCAAACACTTCACTTTCAGTTCTTAACAAACTAGACGGTCTTTCATTAAGGAAGCGGTTTATTCAGAGAGTTCATGTTGACAAGTACGTAATCACAGCATCTATTATGTTAGTTGCGACTATTACTGCAGTTAATACGACATGCTTTGACTTATCTCAAATACATACAATTGGAAATGAACTTAGGGCGGTAATTGCAGTAGGTGGAACTGTTTTTGATGTACCTTATTTGAGTTTTATTGCTCTGGCCATTGCTGTTATTTCATCAATTATATTATTGAGGTTTACTTCATTCAGGAGTACAAGAAAGATAACATCTAACCGTTCCTGTACTCCAATTATTGTTGTATGGTTTTTACTATCTGGTGCTCCTCTTGCATTAAGTGCACTAGGATCAATTAACAGCGGGATGCAACTCTGGAAACATTATTATGGTGATATAGCGACAAGTTTAGTAATCGGTTTACTTGTGTCGGCTCTTAGTTTGCTGATATTGATAACATCCTCTTACTTGCACTTGTCGACCCACAGGAGATTGCGCGTTTTTGCTACCTTTCTGGACTTTTCGTGGTTAATTGCGGCATTTTTACCAGCAAGTTTGATGTCATACATGGTTTCTAATTCTTGGAATCAAACAGGAGTTGAAATCATATATCAATCTATTGCTATTTTGGTTTTAGCTCATTTAGCAAGAGTAGGATTCGTTGCATCGATTGCTGGAAGATGGGTTGCATCTTCTGTTGATACAAAAACCCTTAGTCGGATTGACTCTCCAGTAGGAATAATTGTTTTTATTAGGTCAATTAGACCTCGCATTATTGTGGCTAGTTGTGCTGTTGTTGGAATATCAATTGCAATGTCAATTGGGGAAGTCGCTCTAACTTCACAATTATCACCACCGTCTTCAAGTCAGCCAATTTCAGTTGCGTTACTTAACGCAATGCATTATCAAAGACCTCAAATGGTAACATCTGCTTTATTTTTTATTATTGCATTAGCCGCGGTAAGCGGAATCGTAACAACTCTTGTCAGCAGAAAAATTTTAACACTTATAGTACTTGGTTCATTGGTAATATCGTGTAATTCGAATGAACAAACTCCTGTTCAATCAGCACAAGTAATTGGAGGGGTTGGTTTAGTTGACGGAAGGTTCATAGTCCCAAGAGCAATTGATGCAAATGAAAAGTCAATAGTAGTTATTGACAAGTCAGGAAGAATACAATTATTTGATATTGATGGTACGTTCAAATCTACTTACGAACTTGAACTTTCAGGAACGGGTTTCCCGACGGGTGTTTCTATCGACAGTAATGGCATGATTTGGATTGCTGATACGCACCAGAATCGCGTGGTGGTAATTGACATGGAAGGGGAAGAAGTCAAGCACTTTGGTTCATACGGAACTGGAGAGGGTCAATTTATTTATCCGACTGACATTGCGTTTGGAGAAAATGGAGAAGTGTTTGTTTCGGAATATGGGGGGAACGACAGAATCAGTGTATTTGATCAAGAAGGAAACTTTTTACGATCATTTGGGCGTCTTGGTGAGGGCGAAAACTGTTTCAAACGTCCTCAATCAATCGCAATCGAGTCAACAACAGGGAATTTGTACATCGCGGATGCAGGGAATCATAGGATTGTTGTTTGTAATCAAACAGGTGAAGTAATTAAAATCATTTCTTCAGTTGGTCGAAGTGTTGGAAATTTGCTATATCCCTATGGACTAGTTTTTGAATCACCAAGCACTTTTCTCGTTTGTGAATACGGAAACAACAGATTACAAAGATTCAATTCTAATGGTGACTCAATGGGTACTATGGGTGGGGCTGGCAGTGAGATTGGGCTATTCAAAACACCATGGGCGGTTGTAATGACTAAAAATGGTGTGTTAGTTGCAGATACTGGTAACAACCGCCTTCAAGCCATGCCCGATATGATGATAAATAAATGAGTTTACCTATTCAGTTTGATCGCCCTGGTTGGCTAGTTTTATTGGTGTTATTAATTCCAGTAATATTTCTTGCGTGGTCTGGGATATCACGTCGTGGGTCAAATGGAAGAGCAATTGCTTCAACAGTAACACGCTGCATCATCGTGATTTTACTTTCGGTTGCAATATCAAGACCTGTCTGGAATAAAAGTGGAAGAGGGGTTTCTCTTGTAACTATACTTGATCGAAGTCATTCGATTCCACGTCAACTACAAAGTGAGGCAGTGAGAGTTCTTGGTGAATGGACATCTCCAGAGCGCAGATCGACTGACGATCGTTTAGCAGTGATAAGCACTGGTCGCGATTCAGTAATTGGATCAATGCCAGATCACTTAACAGTTTTTGAACCACCTCTAAATGATCCAGTTGCTGAAGCAACTAATTTATACAAGGGAGTGCAACTCGCTCTTGCGATTCTACCTAGAGATACATCATCAAGAATATTACTTGTCTCAGATGGAAACGAAACAGATGGGCAAGTTCTTGCTGCTGCAGATTTAGCAAAAGCAAGCGGAGTGCCTATTGATGTTCTTCCAATGAAGTATGAACATGACAACGAAGTAATGATTGAGAAAATAATCGCACCTTCGCAGTTAAGAAAGGGTCAGTTGGTGCCAGTTCGAATAATTCTTAGAAGCATAGGGAAGTCAACAGGAACACTGCATTTATTGAGAAATGGAGACGAGATTGACTTGTCACCAGATGTAAAAGATTCTGGCTTACCGCTTTCACTTGAAAGCGGAGTGAATGCTGTTGTGTTTGATATCCCAGTTAATGTTGGGGGTCCACAGAAGTTTGAGGCAATGTGGGTTCCAAACGATAGTACTGATACAATTTCAGCAAATAACACAGGTGTTTATGTCTCTTTTGTTGCTCAAAGCGGAAGGGTTATGTTAGTAACTCAAGATCCTTCAACTTCCTCACACTTGTGTGACATTCTGGTCTCATCTGGTTTACAAGTTGAGGTGATTAGTCCTCAAGAAATACCGCGTGATAGCATCGGCTTCTCTTCTATTGATGCTGTTATTCTTGTAGATGTTCCAAGGTGGTCTCTTGATGATTTGCAAGAGCAACACTTGTTTACATTTGTCCATGATTTAGGTGGTGGCTTAATTATGACAGGTGGTCCGACAAGTTTTGGGTCAGGTGGGTGGATAGGATCTCAGTTAGAACAGGCAATGCCAATAAGGTGTGAACCACCTCAATCAAGGAAACTATCAAGAGGAGCACTTGCATTGATAATGCATTCATGTGAAATGCCTGAAGGTAATTATTGGGGACAAAAGATGGCGGCAGCTGCTATTGAATCATTAAGTGAATTAGATTACATAGGAATAATTGAATACGACTGGAATGGCGGTGATGGTACAGTGAACAATTCTGGCTGGACTTTGCCGTTGCAACTTGCAGGAGATAAGGTAAAGGCACTTGATGCTGTAAATAGTTTGGTTTTTGGTGATATGCAGGACTTTGAATCACCAATGCAACTGGCGTTTGATGGTTTAGTTGACTTGGATGCTGCACAAAGGCACGTGATTATTATTACTGATGGAGATCCAATTGGGCCATCTCAAGAGTTGTTGATTGATTATCAAAACGCTGAAGTAACTGTTTCAACAGTTATGGTTGGTGGGCATGGTTCGGCAACAGATAAACAAAAAATGGAGGGTATAGCAGTTGTTACTGGCGGTAGATTTTATTTGGTAGATGATCCGAATATGTTGCCAAATATCTTTATTAAAGAGGCTCAATTAAATTCTCGGTCTTTAATTCAAGAAGGAGACACTTGGGATGTAACAATGAGACAGAGTGTGTCGGGACCTATTAGAGAGATTAAATCAGTTCCACCAATTAATGGGTATGTTGTTACTGGTTTGAAAGGGGGTTTTGCAGAGACACCGCTTGTTGTCTATGCCAATGATGGAGAAGACCCGATATTTGCTTGGTGGCATTATGGATTAGGTAAATCAATTGCCTTTACTAGTGATCTTGGTGATAGGTGGTCTATACAGTGGCCGAGTTGGATTGGTTTTCCAGATTTCTGGGAAGGGTGTGTACGGTGGTCGATGCGCGGAGCAGTTCCTACAAATATGATGGTCACTTCGAGGGTTGAAGGTGAACGTGGAATTGTTGATATCGAAGCAATAGATGAAGATGAGGGCTTTTTAAATTTCCTTCGTTCAAAAGCAGTTGTTGTTGATCCAAATGGTGAAGCAAAACCAATTTCATTTAAACAATCAGGACCCGGTAGATACCATGCAGAATTTGATGCCGTTAATACTGGGGCGTGGCTTGTAAACATCTCATTTCAGGATGCATCGGGGGAATCAACTGGCAGAATGTCTACTGCGGTTACAGTTCCTTATCCCAAGGAATATTCAACAACAACACATAATTCATCACTCCTTCAAGAATTAGCATCAAGAACTGATGGGCGTGTTCTGTCTTTTGATGATTTAGAGTTTATTAATTTGTTTGACGAAACAGATTTGGAGGTACCTCAAAGTCCACAGTCAATATGGGATTTACTAGCAATTCTTGCAGCTAGTATGTTAATTATTGATGTTGCTATTCGACGGCTTTGGATTGATAAAAAGAGTGTTCAGTCAATGTTGGCTCCAGTTGAAAGGGTGACTTCCGGTTCAGTCGAGGCCTTAAGAAGGGTTCACCAGCCAGTAAATGACGATGTTCAAGAACAGCCAGTTTCAGTTAAAAAGCCAAAACAAGAAACCACTAAAACGGAAGATCCAAAGGATAAAAAAGAGGGAGTTGAAAATCGAGATTACATTCTTAGTAAATTAGTGAAAAAGAAAAGGGAGCGGGAAGATCAAGGGGATGATAGATGACATTGAAATCTTCTAGTTTACCTTCGACAGTAAAAACGCCTGACGATGTTAGGATTTGTTGTGCAGTTGTTCGTGATGGTTTTGCAAAGATTCGCACTGAGATAAGTAAAGTTATCGTGGGTCAACAAAGAGTGGTTGATTTAATACTTGTTGCAATTTTCGCAGACGGACACGTGCTTCTTGAGGGACCTCCTGGATTAGGAAAGACATTATTAGTTAGAACTCTAGGGGATGTCCTTCGCCTAAGTAATGGGAGAATTCAGTGTACAGCTGATATGATGCCTGCAGATATTATTGGAACAACAGTAGTTGACGAAGATCCAAATTCAAACCTTAGAAGGTTTACATTTCGAGAAGGTCCAGTTTTTCATCAACTGCTTCTAGCAGACGAAATTAATCGCGCAACACCAAAATGCCAAGCGGCTCTTCTGGAGTCAATGCAGGAGCATACTGTGTCTGTCGATGGGACTACTAGAGAATTGCCAATTCCATTTTTTGTCCTTGCAACCCAAAATCCAATAGAACAGGAGGGTACATATCCGCTTCCAGAAGCACAGTTGGATAGATTCATGTTTAAAATTGATGTTGGATATGCTTCAAGAAATGAGCTTGGTGAAATTCTAGAAAGAACAACTGGCAAGGAGGATGTTGTGGCAGACGTTGTAGTGGAAGGTGATTTTATTACCTCAGTTCAACAACTAGTGCGAAACATTTTGATTGCTCCACACATTCAGGATTATGTGACTCGAATAGTATTGGCAACACATTCTGAATCAGAGTTCTCCCCAAGTTGGATTGCAAAAGACATCCTAGTAGGAGCAAGTCCAAGAGCTGCTCAAGCGATTGTATCTGGTGCAAAAGTTGCAGCAGTAGTCGACGGTAGGTTTACTGTTTCAATACGAGATGTTCTAGCAATCGCAGTTCCAGCTCTACAACATAGGATAGTTAGAACATTTGAAGCCGAGACAAACGGAAGAACAGCAAGTTCAATAATTGAACGATTGTTACAGGAAGTTCCTCCATTTCTTGATAACGAATTTAATGGTAGTAAAGAAAATGTCTGATTTTGGCAAAACAATTCACAGTAGACCTACGAAAGTTGATGAATTGTTAGGATCGAAATTGATGTCATCTTTAGACAAACTCGACATCATTGCTAGAAAGATTTTTTCCGGTAAAACTCAAGGAGAAAGACGAAGTCGCAGGCGAGGTGTTAGCGTAGAGTTCGCTGATTACAGACAATATACTTCTGGAGATGACCTTCGTTTTATAGATTGGAACGTATACGCAAGACTTGACCGTCTATTTATGAAAATCTTCTTGGAAGAAGAAGAGTTAACACTTGGTATAGCAATTGATTCAAGTGCTTCCATGGAATATGGGAATCCAAATAAGTTTGATTTTGTTCGTCGTTTAGCAATGTCACTCGGATATATTTCCCTTAGTAGCCATAATAAGGTTTCACTATTTTCATTTAATGAACAAGGTGTTCAACGACTTATATCGCTAAGAGGAAGAAAGAGAACTAGAGATATCGGTCAATGGTTGCTTGATTTGATTCCGAGTGGGGGAACTAATTTTATTGATGCGTGTAAGGTAATATCTACTTCAAGGCAGGGTCGTGGAGTTCTTGTTGTGTTAAGTGATTTATTAACAAGGGCTGATATTAAACAAGGTCTATCGTATTTGGTTGGAGGTGGATGGGATGTATTTGTAATTCAAACACTATCTCCTGAAGAACTTGACCCTACGGCAACTGGTTTGGAAGGGGACTTGCGACTTGAAGATGCTGAACAAGGAAGTGGTTGTGAAATTACTGTTACTGCTCCTTTAATTGAAAAGTATAAAAAACGACTCGAAGGATATTGTGAAACAATTAGAGAGCAATGTACGAGAGTTGGAGCAGGAAATATACGTGTATCTACTGACATAGATATGGAACAACTGCTTGTTGATTATCTAAGGAACAGGGGGCTGCTTAGATGACATGGGTTACACCGAGTGTAGGTTTGATTTTTGGTGCAATTACCTTACCTCTGTTGTTACTATTGTATTTTCTCAGATTGCGCAGAAAATCACTTAGAGTTTCATCAACTATGTTGTGGGAAAGTGCAGTAGAGGATTTACATGCTAATACGCCATTTCAACGACTTAGACCGAGTATGCTATTGCTATTACAACTGGTTGCTTTGTTACTAGTAATCCTTGCATTGATGCAGCCACAACTTGAGGGGGGCTCACAGGAAGGTGGCAAACATGTAATTATGATTGATTGTTCTGGGTCAATGTCCACAGATGATGGAGAAGAAGGAACTCGACTTGAAGATGCAAAAAAACAAGCGGTTGATTTGATAAATCAAATACATGGTGGTGGATTGTTTTCAGCTAGTGGTGGAGAAACAATGGTTATCGCATTTTCAGATCGCGCTGAAATTGTTTCCCCCTTTACCGATTCTCAACAGCAGTTACGTTCAGCCATCGAGTCAATACAACAAACACACGGTCCATCAAGCATTGAGGAATCATTGAAACTAGCACGAGCTTATACGACAAACGTAGATCCTGAAAGTGAGGGGATAGCAGCAAGCGAATCAGCTCAACTGGAATTATTTAGCGATGGAAATATAAGTGATATTGCTACACAAGCGCTACAAAAGGGAGAGACCCTACGGTACCACAGTGTTGGTGACCCTAATTCAATCAACGCTGGAATAATTGCATTTGATGCAAGACGTCCGACAAATTCTACAGACGAAGTTCAAGTTTTTCTTTCGCTTTTGAATACTAGTGATGTTGAAATAACAACAGATGTGGAGGTGCTAGTAGACGGTATTCCAATTGGCTCACAAGAAGTATCCATTCCTTCTCAAATTGATGGTGAAGTTGGAATGACAAGTGTTGTCTTTGTCCCATTTTCAATGCCAAACTCAGGTGTAGTACAAGCAGTTCTAAGATCAAATGATCCCCTTGAAATGGACAATATATCTTCTCTAGTCATTCCTCCTCCAAAGGAATTAAAGGTTTTGTTGTCTGAAGATGGATCGGAATTAGTTCGCACTGTTTTAGAAGGAATGCCACTCGCCGCATTACGAGTTGTATCTCCAGAGGTATTACAATCGATGATAGATTCAGGCGAGTCATCGTCTTACGATGTTGTAGTTACCCGTGATGTTCCATTGAAGCAGATAAATCATGGCCGATATTTAATTTTTGGTGAACCCCCTCCAATTGAGGAATTCTCAACATTTGTTGAAGGAGGTGGTCAGGTAATGCTTGTTGCAAAAGAAGAACATCCAGTGATGAGATTCGTTCGATATGAAGAAATCATTGTTACTAAGGGGTTTGAAATTGTGAATGAGAATCAAGTAGAGACACTTCTTGAAGGAAGTGGATGGCCTGCAGTTATGAGTTACAGGGGTAACGGTGTGCAGTTAATCTACGCAGCGTTCGACCCTATGGATAGTAATTGGCCTTACTTGAGAAGTTTCCCATTCTTTATATTCAATTCAGTGCAATATCTTGGTAGAAGCGGAGATGTATTAACATCTTCAACAAAACAAGTTGGTCAATCAATTACAACAAACGCGCCAGATATAGAAACAATACAAATTGAAGATCCCAAAATTAACCTGCACGATGTTTCTCCCGATTCACATGGCAATGTTGTTTGGGGTCCGATACGACTGAGCGGGTTACATCGAATCTATTTAGATGAACAATTACAAAAAATAGTTGCTGTGAATACTCCAATCGAAGAGTCCGACATTTCTGTAGCAGAAGTAATTTCAATTGGAGCAACCAAAGTTGGTACAAGCAGTTCAAGTCGGACATCGTTTATTCAACTCTGGCCTTGGGCGCTTGGGGTAGTCCTTTTGGTTTTACTCGTAGAATGGTGGATTTATCAGAAAAAAGTTGGTGGAGTTAGTCGTTTTCTATCAACAGTTTCTTTTGGAAGTAATAAATCGTGACACTAAGTGATAAAAAAGTAACTGTTATGGGGCTAGGCAATTTCGGTGGTGGCCTTGGAGTGACGAAATGGCTACTTGCTCAGGAAGCAAAAGTTATTTTGACCGATTTGGCTTCAAGGGAAGAGCTGTCTATTCAACTTGAACGAATAGGGGAGCATCCAAATCTAACAGTTATATGTGGCGAACATCGTCTTGATGATTTTGTTCAAACAGATTTAGTTATTGCTAATCCTGCGGTTCCCACTCCTTGGAAAAATAAATATCTTCTTGCCGCATGGGAAAAGGGTATTGAAGTTACAACCGAGATAGGGATTGTTACTTCAAAGCTTAACAGGGATCAAGTAATTGGAGTTACTGGTTCTACAGGTAAATCAACAACTTCTGCAATGATTGACTCAGCACTACGCATGTCAGGAATTACCAGTCATCTTGGTGGAAACATTGGGGGGAGTTTACTTGAGTCAATATCGACGGTTTTATCAAATGATGTTTGTGTGCTTGAGTTAAGTAGCGCAATGTTATGGTGGCTTGACAAGACAAGTAAGTGGTCACCTCGAGTTGCAGTATTGACAAACATAGAACCGAACCATATTGATTGGCATGGTTCTTATGATGAATATGTTCGATGCAAGAAACTAGTGTTTACTAACCAACGAGATGAAGATGTTTCTTTAACTCAGGATCCTGACGCAACTTTTGAAGGTCTTAAAGTTTTAGGGAAACATAATCAGAGAAATGCTGCAATTGCTTTTCTGGCTGCTATTGAAATGGGGGCAAAACCAAACCTTGCACGTAAAGGTATAAAAACTTTTTGCGGGCTTCCTCATAGATTGCAACACGTCGAAGATGGTTATTACAACGATTCTAAATCAACTACACCAAACGCAACAAAACTAGCAGTCGATTCTTTTGATAACCCATCCAATGTTCACTTGATCGTAGGCGGGTATGACAAGCAGATTGATTTATCTTTAATCGCAAAGCAATCAGAAAGGGTCTCTTGTTTATATTGCATAGGAGAAACGGGTAATAAAATATCTGTAATGGCAAAAGGTGAAACAGAATGTGTGGTGACCCTAGAAAAAGCAGTTCTCGCCGCTAAAGATAAAATGCAAGAAGGAGATATTTTGTTATTAAGTCCCGGTTGTGCTAGTTGGGATCAGTTTAATAATTATGAGGATCGTGGTGATTTGTTTTGTTCACTAGTTACTTCAAAGATATTGCGCCAACAAGTTCAGTAAGGCAATCACACCCTTGATTTCTGACCCAAGTAGTTAGACCCTTAACTACTTTTATAGATATTGATGGGTTTATGAATGACGCAGTTCCGATTCCAACTGCAGTTGCTCCAGCAAGGATAAACTCCGCCGCATCTTTCCAATTCATAACACCGCCAGTTCCAATGATTGGTGTATTCGAATTCATTGCTACATCGCTGTAGACATTTTGAACTGTACGCACTGCAACGGGATGGACAATTGCGCCGCTCAACCCTCCGATACCGCGTGAAATATTTGGTTTTCTCGTTTCTATATCTATAGAAAGTGCTGGTATTGTGTTGATTAAGGTCAATGCATCCGCGCCGCAATTAATAGCGACTTCGGCATGAGGTCTAATGTCTCCGGCCACTGCTGAAAGTTTTACAATCATGCTACTCCTTGTCAGTGATTGCCTAACTTCTGTGAGTAATTCTGACAGTTTCTTAGTGCATAACCCGAACTCCATGCCATCATCGGTGTTTGGGCAAGAAACGTTTATCTCTACAAGATTAATTCCATCGATATCATCCATTCTTCTAGCGACTTCAACATAGGAAGAGATTGAATCACCTGCGACGGAAGCGATTACAGTAGTGTCAATTGAAGAAATTTTTGTTACTTGATTTTCTACAAAGGAATCAATTCCTTCATTAGCAAGCCCGATTGCATTTATCATTCCGTTTTGAAGTGGATGTATACGATCTGGCGTGTTGCCGATTTGGGGTTCTTTTGTGATAGATTTTGTAGTGATTGCACCTATGTTTGACAGGTTTATCGCATCTCCGATTTCACCCATAACTCCACAAGTTCCTGCAGCGAGAACGACAGGATTTCGGAGAATCGTTTGACCCAGTTTTACCTGCATGTCAGTCATGTTTGAGCATTGTACTAGAAGTACAAATGACTACGGTTGAACTACGCTACAAAACTGGTTTACGCTGCTATTTTTCAATTAAGTCATGGGAAAATGCGATTATTTATTTTTGCTCTCCCTTGCTTCGCTGAGATGTTTGTCGTTTTGATTGTGCAACCCTAGTAAAAATAAAGACCACGTTGCAATTGCTAAAAACCAATTCCAAACAGCAGGTGAAAACCTCCCTTGAAGCACATCGAGGAGTTATGAAGAACATCGAGTTGTTGTTTTGACTGTCACTTGAGTGTGCGTTTTAATTTTGTTTTGTGGGTACAATACTGATATGAATGATTTAAGTGAAAAAATTGAGAGGTTTGAAAATATGGCAATGGCTGATCCTTCAAACGACATGGCTCACTTTAGTTTGGGTTCTGCTTATTTGGACGCGAAGCGTTTCGCAGAAGCAACTAAAAGTTTTGAATCGTGTATTAAACTCAACCCCGATATGACAAGAGCAATGGAACTTAGAGGTTCAGCCCTCCTGCAATTGGGTGAAATAGAAGAAGCAAAAAAAATATTAATTCGTGGATATGAACAATCCGCATCAAAAGGAGAAATTCGAGTTAGGGATGGAATAGCAGAAATATTGAAAGCTGCTGGACTAGAAACTCCCAGTGTTGAGCAATCTATAGTTACAGAATCCGGAAAACCACTAGAGGAAGCCCCTCTACCGGGAGAAATAGGTAAATGGATTTTAGAAAATGTAGATGATGAACAATGGAACGTCTGGATTGGACAAGGGACAAAAGTGATAAACGAGTTACGTCTTGATTTTTCTAGAGATGAAGATCAAATTGTTTATGAAGAATATATGGCGGAGTTTCTGGGAATACCAACAGAAGTTATTAATAAGGATAAAAAGGCGGCAAATAATGATGACGTTTGAAGAAACATCAATTGAGCAAGATACAACTAAGAGAAGTGGACTAGCAACAGTCGCACTAATTTGTTCATTGATTATTTGCTGTCCGATT